>JAEEPV010000029.1 GCA_016284975.1 Solobacterium sp. | reverse complement strand
TTCCCGCTCCGCATAATCCCTGCTTCTCAAAACGACTGCAAACTCGTCTCCGCCGATCCGGAAGACCGGAGAATGTTTGAAATGTTCACAGATGATTTTGCAGCAGCCTTTGATGTAATCATTCCCGCGATCATGTCCGCAGGTATCATTTACGTACTTGAGATTATTAATATCGAAAATGATCAGACCGAATTTTGCCATGTCTTCTTCGATCTCTTCATCCAGCATTTCACATTCTCTTCGGAAGGCAGAAGAACTTCCGACATTGGTCAGGGAATCCTGATAGGCCTGTTTGCTGATCTCACTGATCTGTTCATCTTTATCCAGAATATCGTTGATCGCCAGGGAAAGGTTCGCCGTTGCCATATAACTGTCTGTAGCGACACTCTTCAGCATCTCATAAACCGTTTCAATCTCATCTCCGGTATGAATGTTCACTTTCTCGAGCAGTTCAATATTGTTTCTGCGGTCATCTTCCGTTTTGTAGGCAAACTTCTCTGCACAGTGCGAAAGCTCATCAATCGGCTTGGTAACCCATTTTTGAATAATTACCACTTCTGCCGTGAACAGAATAACTGCAATCAGAAGAAGGATGAGAAACAGATTTCTGGTGAAGACAGAATCTGCTTTCTGAACATAATCCATGGAAAAATCAACACAGGCACTGCAGGCATAGCTGCCGTCACTGCGATAAATCGGCCGAATATAGGAATACAGAAAACCGTCCTCCTGCGTATGGACCGCATATCCCGGCGTCTCTTTTCCTGCCATGATATTCGGAATCTCTGAAGCAAACGGTTCCTCCAGCTCAAAAACATATCCAACTTCATAAGCTTCCCCGTTCTCCACGCCTTCTGCGTCGAGATCGAAAATGATATGCCCTCCGTCTTCTTCAATCCGGCAGACATAAATATAAAGAATGTCAGGATAGTTCTCTTTTAATTTTTTGAAATAGCTGACGATTTCACGGTATTCTTCCAGTTCATAATTCTTCTCAACATATTCCTCAATCTTATCCCCGTCAACGGCTTCTGCCATGAGATTAGTGGCTCCGCGGGCAAGCCGTGCGTAATCATCAATCATTCGGTTATAAAACCGGTAGTAAACCAGCGGAATAACGACAGCCATGGTGATGACCAGAGAAAGCAATAATAAAAGAGGAAGGCGTACCGACAAAGACTTCATGTTTTTATCTTTCATGAGTAAACTTCTTCCTCCCTTCTTTCATATAACAATCGAAATCAGCTCCTCCAGGAACCATGCATGCACGAATCTGTTTCGTTATCCGCCTGTGCTGTTTTCGAACAGTTTCATCATATCAGATTACTTCCTGTTCCAACCTGTTCTGTTTTGGAAGCTGTCGTTCAAGAAGGAAAAAAGAATTCATTCCCGCTGCTGTCTGAATACAATTCCCTGCAGATTATTTTCCAAATGTCTGCAGTTCCATTTTCACCCGTTCAAGTGCCGCCCAGATGAGCGCCATGTCGTCCAACAGACCGATCACTGGCGTATTGTCTGCAAAATAGTCTTCGGACTCCGTTAGATACTGAAGCGTGCCCGTCATTACCGCAGCACCTTCTTCTGAAATTCCGGATCCGTTTCCATATACATAACTTCTGACCGCGTTGATCATAGCGGAAAGGCCTTCAATCGAAGCCAGCGCTTCCGAAGAGCGAATCTTTTCTTCCACGTTTACAAGCACCCTGAGCATTTCTTCCCGGTTATCAAGAATGGACTTTGCCTTCTCGGTCTGTTCTTCAAGGATCTGATTCACCTTTTCATTATTCAGCATTTCACTCATAGTAAACTCCCCCGCTTTATTTTTCATATTATATTAAATATAAAGAATATCCGCGACACGTTCCGATGAAACAATGAATTGCCAAATATGCATCGCATATTCGCCCGCAATAAACTGCTCAGGTCTGAGTCCTCTATTATTTACTCATGCAGCAGACTTTTCTTTTTCTGCTTTTCTTTTCCTTGATCTCGTATAGAATAGTTACTTGGAATTAGAAGAGGATAAATGATATTTATGGGAAAGAACAAGTTCAATCTGTCCGTGGCAATGACCATGATACTGTATGCCATCACCACCATAACCATCATGGTTTTCAATATCCGTGTGTACAGCCTGATCGCAAAAAGTGATGATGTCTCTTTGACTCGGTTTTACGGCAGCAAGGCACTGATGGTGACTGTCGTCATTCTTACAGTCATCTTCCTGGCGGTGACACCGTTGAAGATCAATCTGAAAGGATTGCGGCCTTCCAGGCAGATCTTCACCAGGCAGATGAAGCCAAGCGTCGTGATCTCGGTAATCGTGCTTCTGTCGTTTCTCGGCTTCCGTTTTTACATGCAGAGCAAGGATCCTTCCATTGCGGAAATCCCTTACTTCGGTTTGTATCTCAACATGAATACCCGCTGGTTTTACCCCGTCAGCATCGTTCTCCAGGAGATTTATATCAAGCTGGTAGTTCAGGATAACTTCAGTGAGGCATTTGATCGAAAGCACCCGCATATGACGGTCTGGGTCACCGCATTCTTCTTCTTTATCATCCACTTCCAGTATCCGCTGTATTACATGACCGGCGCGATGGTGCTGTGCATGATCACCGGCTATCTGTTTGAGAAATACCCGAGCATCTGGGGCCCGGTCCTGATCCATTTTGTGATCGGATTCCTTCCCCGCTGTCTTGGAATTCTTCAGATCATTGAACGCTGACGCAGAAATGCGTCCGTTTTTTTTCGCATTCAAAAAGAGTCCTATCAGGACCCTTCTTTCCGCGGATTTGCCTGTACGCTCAAAATGCGCTTTCGTATTCTTATTGTCCCATCGTGGCAATTTCATGCAGAATCGTATAAAACAGCCGGTTCAGTCCGCCTTTATAGTCTGCAACAACCAGGGCATCCATGATCGAGAGCGGATCATTGGTGCCGATGACATCTACACCGCAGCTGACCAGATACTGCACATCATCCATGGAATCCACCGTCCAGCAGAATACCTGGATCCCCGCATCGTGCATTTGTTTGACCAGATCCGCGTTGACACCGTTATCGGATATGGAAAGATTGGTTTTATATTCGACATCCTTATAACCTTCCCAGGCCGCATTAACACAGATCGCCGTCTTGATTTCAGGATCAAGCTCATGGATCCGCTTTACGGCATCTCCCCACAGAGAGATAACCATACAGCGGTCTTCCAGTTCATATTTATGAATCAGACGAATAACCTCTTCTTCCAGATTCTGATCCGTATCCTGCGGTTTCAGTTCGATCTGAATGCTTGCCTCAGATTCTTTTGTCAGTTTCAGTATTTCTTCCAGTTTCGGTACATGTACGGAACCGTATTTTTTCTGACCCGGCACCCAGGAGCCCATCTCGTATTTCTGCAGTTCTTCATACGTAGTTTTTCCGATGACCACATCCGCACCGGTTACCCGTGCGATCGAAGTATCATGCGAGCATACAATAACGCCGTCCGATGTCATCAGAACATCCGTTTCTACCCATGGCAGCATTTCCGAGAATGCAAGCTCATACGCCGGAACCGTATTCTCCGGCGCATGGATATTATCTCCGCGGTGCGCACAGACATCCGGCATCGATGTGATCGGTTCCCTCAGATAGCGATAATGCCACAGAAGCCCGATCGTCATGGCAGTCAGTACAACCGTGACAGTCGTCGTTGCAATTCTGAGTTTTTTCTGACTCAGCTCAACAAACCGGAACATCCGCCGGTCAATCTTCGTGAACTCATGATTCTCTTCCAGATAGGCATAAAACAAAACCGTCAGTGCCGCGGTATTCAAAGCCGGTCCGATCATTGACTTGATGATCTGCCGCAGTGCATAGACATAGGAGCCGATGACCTGCTGCTTAACCGTAACAGACTGTTTCTGAAACATTGCGACCAGCTCGGCAATATTGACTGGGATAATCGAGGAGATTGAATTAATCGTGAAATTCACCAGAATCGTAAACAGAACCAGCGTCAGAAACGTATTTGGCAGATGCCTGCCGCCAAGCTTACGGCTGCGTTTCATAGCCTGGGGAAACGTGGTTCCTTCCATGACATATATTATGATTGCAAACAGATAGACCAGTACTCCAAACAGAAGGAGCGCATAGGCGATCAGACTCAGATAGCGAAATCTGGGGTTTGACTGAATTCCCTGTGTAATAAAATATGGCAGTGCCGCCTTATATCCCGCGCCGGAAAGCGGAAAGACTTTGGTAAGGGGCATTAATATGATCAGAAAAATGATGATGCCCCAGTTCTTCGGATTCAGAGTCCGCCTGCAGGTACGATAACCTGCCAGCATCATGTTTACAAAGTTGGTGTCACGGCCGACCTGTGCCATGGAATATACGTGGAGCAGACCGCCAATCTCAAACAGTGAGAAGAATGTTGCACAGATCAGAACCGAAAAGATTGCGATATAGGCAAACGGGGATACTGCCACTTCCATCATGTTTCCCATATTCACAAACGAAAAACCGGAGAGTTTTGTAAACATGAAGGAAATAATAAAATCCTGATACCTTCCGCCGACGATCGAAAGAAACGAGCAGAAGAGCGTAAACAGCAGGATATTCTTTGCGTCCTTCGTTTGGAAGAATAAGATAAGGTTTTTCAGAAACAGCAAAAAAACGGACCAGAAGTCCTTTGCGATGCCTTTCAGTTTTTGAACCTTTTCCTTCATTACCCCTAAATGATACTGATTCTCCCTTTCTATTACAAACAAAAATCTCTCTCCAGGAAAAAAGACACCGGCGGATGCCGATGTCTGTTTCCTGTCATGCGTTGCTTTTCGCTGCGTCGCCTTTGCGAATCGCTGCCAGTGTAAAGATTATACCGAGCACGCCAATGACGATTGCCACCATAATCATTGCGCTGTAGCCCAGATTGTCATAGACGATGCCGCTGAACAGGTTTGCCGCGATACCGGATACCATCAGCGCCATTGCCATATAGGACTGGGCAGTATTCTTGTCTTCGTTTTCAACATTGTGGTCTGCGTAGTAGACGATTGCCGGCGCGATGATCGCGTAGGAGATTCCGGAAAGGGCGCTGCCAAACAGTGCCATCGGAACCGTGTTTGCAAAGAGGAAGACAATCATGCGAATCAGAAATCCGATCGCTCCGAACAGGATCATCCGATTTACCGTATACTTCTTCGCCAGTTTGGAAAAGAAGAAAATCATCGGTACTTCGCAGAATGCACCGATCGCACCGCACATTCCTACGGTATGTGTATCGCCGCCGGCATGATTGACGATCTGTGTCAGATAGGCGCTGGCAACATTCTGTTCATACAGGATCATAAATACTGCAATTACCATGGCAATAAATGTCGGATACTTCTTTGCAAAGAAGTCCCGGTGCTCGTCTTCAATCAGCTTGCCTTTCGGGTTTTCCTTCCGTTTCTTTGCCAGACTCAGTGGTTTGTCTTCAAACCGGGGCAGCAGATAGACGATGAACGCGAAAATCGCACAGGTTACAACGACCGCATACGGAACCGCAATGTTGCCGAAGGAGCGGATCAGTACGCCCATGGCATAAGAACCAAGTG
>JAEEPV010000263.1 GCA_016284975.1 Solobacterium sp. | reverse complement strand
TACACAATCTCAAATGTTCTGCAGTTGTCGTTGGACGCGCAGGTGCCGCCCACGGTTGCTGTCGCATAGCAGCCGTATTTCTTGTGACTGCGCGTATACTGGTTGTTCAGATAATAACACGCATCGTTAAAGGGGCAGTTTTCTCCGTCTTTTACGGTAGACACGCACTCGGCCGGCCAGTTGATTCTCACTCCGCCGGAGACGGTCTTCAGTTCTTCATTAGAAAGTTCAGATTCAAGCAGTTTTTTCTTCTCTTCAGATGTCATGATCATAATCCCTTCTGTCTGTTTTCGTTATTTTCAGTGTACTTCACGGATGTTCTCTTCACAATAAGGTCTTCCCGTCCGATCGCCCGCAGGATATCCTCTTTACGCTTCTTCCATCCGCCTTTGAAATATTCACATGCTTTCATGTCTTTTGCAAGATAATCATCCGGGGATGTGATCAGCGCTGTAGCCCGACAGCCTCCGCAGCATGCTTCACGGTACTCGCATTCTCTGCACTCCGGGTTGTGATCCATAAAATCCTGAATCCGGAAATTAATCACACTCATGTAATGCGACGGGTCATCGAGAATCTCCTCCAGCGGCTGCGTCAGAAGATTCGGGAATTCCTTTTCGATCGGCGTAGCGACAAGCGACATGCACGGAAGCACATTGCCCTCCGGTGAGACATACATACTGCGGCGGACAATCGCGCACATCGGCGCATCCGCAAAGTTTGCCTCGGGAATCCATTTTTCATACATGCCCTGTTCGACCTTCTCTTCCGTGTTGTAGTGAAAGAGCCCTTCGAGAACCAGTGAGAGCGGAGCCCCGTCCTCAAAGAAGTACGGAATGTAGTCCAGATAAATCTGATTTGCTTCGGCATCGGTGAGGTAGTGCTCCGGCTCATTCTTCCATTCACCCTGCGGTGAAGCATTGTTAATCTTGAAACTGGAACAGCCGACCGATGCGAGCAGCTTCACCGTTTCCCGTATGCTGGGGGCGCTTTCCCTGCACAGGGCCATGGATGCTGAGGTACGAATGCCATGTTTCTGACACCGCCGGAAAGCATCCACAGCAATCTGTTCAGCACCCTTTACGCCCCGCATCCAATCATGGTGTCCGACCCCGTCAAAACTCAGCTGGACAACCGGATGAAGATCCCGTTTTTCCAGTTCTTCGATAAAGCGGTCATCAACGAGTTTCCCGTTGGAGTAAATTGTCGTGATAAACATATCCCGCTTCCGGATCTCATCAACCAGCTGCCAGAAATCCGGCCGGATCAGCGGTTCTCCGCCGGTCAGCCCGATTCCTCGGATTCCGCACCGCTCAAAACTGTCCAGCATCGTCATCAGCTGTTCATAGGACGGTTCTCCGGTTAAGGCGTGCGGTGCCGACATAAAGCAGTGCCTGCAGGAATAATTGCATTTTCCGGTAATGGACCAGCTGATGGAAGATTTATAGCGGCAGTCATACGCTTTATATTCCTGATACGGTAGAAGGTGCTTCTTCTCCGTGCAGCGCTGTATGACATTCTGTTCTTCCCAGAAGTCATACCAAGCTTTCTGTTTCTCACTCAGCGCATCATAGTCAATCAATGTCTCGCCATCGCAGTCCAGCATCAGCGCATAGGTTTCCTTATCCACAAACTCAGTATTCGTCCCCCGGGCCTGTGTAATGCCGAACGGCAGGAGTTTCCATCCCCTCAGACAATATGCCGGAGACAGGATATATATTCGTCTGTTTCCTTCATCACGCATCGCAGTCACTCCTGATAAAACAGTTTTTTTAATTATAAGTCTCCTTCGGTCACAGTAAAAGCAAATGCGCTGTCTGGATGCGGAAGTTGCCGGCAGCCGGACCATGATATCTGTGAATCAGAAGAATGCGAGCCGCAATGTTCTTTCCTGTCCGCGGGTTCATTCCGGGGTTATAATAGGCCGGTATTGAAACGGGAAACTGTAGGCATGACAAAGAAAAAAGTATATGAGGCACTGAAGAAATATGGTCTGGAAGACCGTATCACAAGACACGAAGAAACAATCGATACCGTGGAACATGCGGCCATGCGCATCGGATGCACCGAACCGGAGATTGCCAAGACCCTGTCCTTTGTCGTGGATGAAAAACCGGTCATTGTGGTAATGGCCGGAGACGGCAGAGTGAACAGTTCCAAATTCAAGGCAAAGTTTCACACCAAACCGCATATGGTTCCCCGTGATCAGGTAGAAGAACTGATCGGCTATCAGCCGGGCGGTGTCTGCCCGTTCGGTATCCCTTCGGATATTCCGGTCTGGCTGGATATTTCGATGAAGCGCTTTGCGTATGTTCATCCCGCCGCAGGAGATGAATACACCTCAGTCACCCTAACGCCGGAAGAGTTTGAACAGGCATCCAATGCCATGGGCTGGTGCGATATCTGCAAGGGATGGGAAGAATAGCCATCCGCATCATAATTACCAAGAACAAAGTGACTTAAGGGCTGTGAACAGTAAACGAAGGACCTCTTCTGCACCGGGTTTTCCGTCAGAAAAGAGGCTGCATTTCACAGCCTCTGTCGATTATAAGAACAATATAATACTCGATGTCTGACTAATCGAACTTCCTCAGTAAATATGCTGCGATGAAGCTGCTGATCATTGCGGCAACAAAAGAGATTTTGTTACCCTCATGTCCTTTATCATACGTATTTACAGCGGCCTTGCGGACTGAGGTGGAGTGGAATACCCCGCTTTCATCCAGATAACCGGGCTGGCATGCCTTTGCGGCTTCATTCCATTCATAGTTGGCAGGAAATCCGGCCATCTGACAGGTAACGACGTTATCTGTATGCGGAGCTTCCGGTGCTGCTGGAATCGGATCATTTTCATTGATGACATTGAACATCAGATCCGCATATCCATCCGTGAATACAGCGCGCAGCCTGTGTGTTCCAACACTAAGCGAATTCAGCATGTCCGCGCTTAATGTAACAGCCAGACTTCCCTCATTATGAATAAAGTCTTCATTTTCCTTCAACCTGGTATCATCGACATACAACTGACTGCCATTATCCAAAAATGATTGATAGGTATCGACAACATCTGCCGCATCCTTATCTTTACCAGAAAATTTCTCCCCAACAAATCGTTTCACAGTTGCGTTCTGATTCGCGGAGGTGCCTAGAATCCAGGTAAAGTTGCTCTCTGGTATATAGCGGTATTCATATTGCTTGGCAGTCAGAACAAGATTATTTTTGATTTCTGTATTAAAATCAAAAACGTTTCCATCTTGATCATACCAGCCTTCAAAACGTTCTATGCCAGTTGAAGCCGGTTCTGCTATTTTTTCTCCATATTTTTTTACGATGGTTTGCTCTGTACCATTTGGATATACAATTCTAATAACATATTCATCTGGTGCTTTGAAGACTGCAGTATATGTTTCATCTTTTACAGCCATACTAATCGGCTTATCCCATCCAGCAAATTGATATCCTGCTTTTGTTGTGGTTGGTGTTTCACCATTATATTCAGGAGTTGTACCAGCAATGACCCTAGTGTCCGTTTCCAATGGGGAATCATTATCATTCTTCCAAGTGATTGTATAGTAATTTTTTTCATCAAAGTTTGCAGTAAAGGTTTCATCCCTACGGACAACATCCATCCTCTGTGTACTAACTGAAGACCATGTTCCGTTGAAGATGTATGCTCTTCTATTTGTCACATCATCAGCTTTTGTGGGAGTTTCACCTTTATACTGCAGAACAGTTCCAAATGGTAAGTTCTCAGTAGCAAGCACATTCTCAGAATCACTCTTCCATATGATTTTGTATTTTTGTGGTGTTTTTTTAAATTGTGCCACATAAATAACATCACTGGTTACCGCACTCACTGCAGGATTCCATCTTTCAAACTCATACAAGTATTGTTCAGTACCTACACTAGGGACATTCGGTTTTACAATTTGTTCCGCACTAGTATCTGCATCATATTGTTTCGTACTTAATACATTGCCAGACCCATCTACAAATGTCACAGTATATTGAGTAGGAGAAACCGTATTAAAAACCGCCTTATACGTTGTATCCTTTGTGACTGTAGTTATTGCAGGGTCCCATCCAGTGAATACATAAGTGTGTTCTGCATCGCCCTGCTTTGTAGGTACTTCACCAGAGTAAACAGGAAACTGACCATATTCTACTTCTAATTCCTGCAGAACTGATTCGTCTTCATTAACAAAAGTAATTTTGTACTTGTTAACCGACTCAGTGAAGACTGCAGTGTATGTTACATCGCTAGTTACAGCAGTTACAGCAGGAAACCACGAATCAAATGTATAGCTGTACTGTGAAGTTGCTGCTTTTTCAGGAGTAGACCCTGGATAAGTGGGCATTGTACCTGCAGTGACAGATTCTTGTATCAAAGAGTGTTCATCATCAATTTTCCATGTGACAGTATAAGTTTTAGGAGTAGAAGTATAGGTCGCAACATAGGTCATGTCGCTGATTATTGCGGCAGGTTTAGGATTCCATTCCTTGAATGTATAGGTATTCAGGGCATCTTCGGCTTTTGTTGGGGCTTCTTCTCTATCATAAGTAGGAATTGTTCCATAGGAGACATTTTCATCTGTTTCCAACAAAGTTCCGTCATCGTTTGCCCAGTTTACAACATAACTTCGGCTTTCCCATCTGGCATACAATGTCGTTGGCACAGTTATTTTAACGATACTTGTAGAAGTGATTTCGGTTCCACCAGTAGCCGCTGTATACCAGCCACAGAATTTGTATCCAGGGTTTATTGGAATAGGCAATTCCCCATATGTAGTGTCATAAACGACCTCTCTGGTTCTGCCGTATTCAGGAATAGGTGTTCCTCCATTTGAATTGAATGTCACCGTATAAGTATTAGGTATCCATTTGGCATACAATGTCAGATCAGACAGAACAGCGCTGTCGAAGTTATAAGGCTTCGTGAAACCGGAATCGGTATACCATCCATCCAAGGTGTAACCAGTATTCGAAATTTCAGGTTTTTGTACCTGTAGCATTGCCTTAACAAATACGTCATAATCAGGAGTATTGCAGTTGGTTACGAAATGAACCTTGAACTCGTGGTCTTGATTAAATGTCAGGTAGCCGTTGCTCCCTTTGTTGTAAATAATATATGTATTATCATCGCTGACGAAGACATTCTCATGTATTACAGTACTACGATCTTTCCAGAGTAGAACACCTTCTGTAGCAACTGTACTTGTCGGTTTTGCCTGAGTTGTAATGCCGACCGTGGAAGAACTGTTAATGTTGCTGCTGTGATAAAGATCCAGCTTGCCGCCCCAGGGAAGGTATAAGTTATCTAGAGTGGTGTTATTCTTTTTCTTGTTATTGGCGATTTCGAAAAGCCCTCTGAAACGAACGTTACAAGTCGCATCCTCCAGATAAACGCCGCCGCCTTCATATGCAGTGTTATTGGTAATTGTGCCGCCCTCCATATGCAAGTTGGCACCTTTGAACAGATATACTCCACCGCCATAGTTGCTATTGTTACCGGAGATTTCGCCTCCATGCATATATAGATGCGCGTTTCGCCCGACATTGATGCCGCTGCCTGTAAAACCCGATGCATGCGTAATTTTACCAGTGGTTGAAGTATCAGTTTTATCATCATAAATATGCAGTGTCGTCTGCATCATCCGATACGAGCCGGAACTAGGGGTGCCCTTCAGACGTATTACTTCGGTATTACCTGTTAAAGTAATCGAGTGGCCGTTGAGATTCAAATATACCGGATCCATGAAATCACCCTTAATTAGTAAGGGCTTATTAATGCTTAAATTTTCTTTAAGAATATAGGATCCTTTCGGCAGTACGTGATAGGTTGTGAATAACAATGATTCTGTCTCAAGTCCGTCCACATATGCATTGGTTAATTCAATATCAAATGTCACATTATCGTTTTGTTCTGCCTGAACTAGGATTTGCTGATGGGAGAGAAATAACCCAACGTATAAAAACATAGTCATAACGACAAGTACTAATCTTCTTACAGTATTGCGCATACACATTACCTCACTGTATTAACAGCCTGAAAAGGCATAACAAACCATTCTCGTGGAGATTTTAGCACACAATACCTGCTATAAATTAAAAATAATTTGTAATAAATCTATAAATTTTTCGTGTTACGAATACATACGGCGAATCATCTGTTCGGGTATCAAGATATTTCTTCAATTCATATTTGGCCCGTGGGGTCAGGAAACAGACTCTTTCCTTATTCCCTTTACCTGTCACATAGAAACGTTTGTTCTCAAGGTCCAAACGGCTTCTCAGCATCGTACAGGCTTCCCCATTCCGGATTCCGCTTCCTGCTATTACCGCAAGTAAAGCCTTATCTTTCTGATTATCGATTTTACCCATGATCCGTTCGAACTGTTCCGGGGAGATCGGTTCATACACTTTCTTTAATCCTCGGATCGGTTTTACATAGAACATCGGGTTCTCCGGAATCCAATGCGTCTGATACAGCCAGTTAAAGAACGTTCCCAGGATCCTGCGGATATTGTTAACGCTTGTAACCTGAAGTTTAGCTACATTTTAAACCGCAAAACAGGGACAGTTTAGTTTCACCTGTCCCTTCCAAAATCAAATCTTTATGTTTCCGATGCTTAAAT
>JAEEPV010000004.1 GCA_016284975.1 Solobacterium sp. | reverse complement strand
CTGGAAAGATACAAAGGTTGCGGTACGGGCGCAGAAGGCAAAACAGGTCTATTACTTTTCCATGGAGTTCCTGCTTGGCCGTTCCCTGACCAGCAATCTCATGAATCTTGGCATCTATGACATTGTTGTCGAAGGGCTTGCGGACCTTGGCATCAATTATGACAATCTGGCCGCAATGGAACGCGATGCCGGACTTGGAAACGGTGGTCTTGGCCGTCTTGCGGCATGTTTTATGGATTCCGCGGCGACTGAGAATCTTCCGATCAACGGCAACTGCATCCGTTATCAGTGCGGTCTGTTCCGTCAGCTGATCGATGAGGAAGGCAATCAGATCGAAGTGCCTGACATGTGGATGCGCATCGGCAACCCGTGGGAGGTGCGCAAGCCGAAGTATGCGGTCGATGTCAAGTTCTGGGGAAATATTGAAGTGAGCGGGGATGAGAACGGAGATCTGCATTTCAATCACGTTAACGCGGAACATATCCTTGCGGTGCCGTATGATATGCCGATGGTCGGTGCGAATACCCGTATGACCAATACGCTGCGGCTCTGGTCCGCAGAGGCATCGGATCGTTCTCCGGCCTGGATGGACTACCGGAAGTATCTGCAGGAGGTCAATGAGATCTGTCTCAATGTCTATCCGGATGATTCCACGGAAGAAGGCAAATACCTGCGTCTCAAACAGCAGTACTTCTTTGTCAGTGCCGGTATTGATACGATCATCAAATCCCATCTGAAGGATTATCCTTCCCTGGATAACCTGGGCGATGTGGTGGCGGTCCAGCTCAATGATACCCATCCGGTTCTTGCGATTCCGGAACTGATGCGAGTTCTCATGGATGACTATGGCTATCAGTGGGCAAAGGCATTCAACATCACCAAGTCCGTCATGTCCTATACCAACCACACGGTCATGAGCGAAGCGCTCGAACGGTGGCCGGTCGAATACGTACAGAAGCTTCTGCCGCGTATTTATATGATCATCGACGAGATGAACAGCCGCTATGGACATTATCTGTATGAGCGGTTCCCGAATGAACACAATCTCTGGTATGACACCCGGATCATCGATAACGGTGTGATCCATATGGCAAGACTCGCCGTCATCATGTCGCACACTGTCAACGGTGTTGCGGAGATCCACAGCGGTCTGCTGGTCAAAGATCTCTTCAGGGATTATGCCCGCATGTGGCCGGATCGTTTCCAGAACAAGACTAACGGCATCACACCGCGCCGATGGATACTTTACAGCAATCCGGAACTGCGGCAGATGCTCGATAATGTGATCGGAAAGGGCTATGAGAAGGATTTCAACAAGATTGAAAAGCTTCTCAACTATGTTGATGATCCGAAAGTTCAGGAGAAATTCCTGAAGGTCAAGCAGCAGCGTAAGGAAATCCTTGCGAATTATATCCGCCGCACGGCCGGTATCGAAGTGGATACGAATTCCATTTTCGATTCCCAGGCAAAACGTCTTCATGCCTATAAGCGTCAGCTCCTGAATATCCTGCATGTCATCTATCTGTATCAGCGGATCAAGAGCGATCCAAACTTTAAGATCTATCCGCACACCTATATCTTCGCCGCAAAGGCTGCACCGGCTTATGTATTTGCCAAGAAGGTCATCAAGCTGATCAACTGTGTTGCCAAAAAGGTGAATCATGATCCGGATGTCAACGGCATGTTAAAGGTCGTATTCCTGCCCAACTACAGTGTTTCCATGTCGGAGATCCTGATGAATGGTTCGGATGTATCCGAACAGATCTCTACCGCGGGTAAGGAAGCCAGCGGTACCGGTAATATGAAGTTCATGATGAACGGTGCCATTACCCTTGGTACGCTGGATGGTGCGACCGTTGAGATCGACCGTCTGGTCGGCAGAGAAAACGATGTGATCTTCGGGCTGCAGGTGGAAGAGATTGATTCGTTCCGTCAGTTCTACCGTGCCATTGACTATGTCAACGGGGATGAGCGGATCCGGAAGGCACTCAACAGTCTCATCGACGGGACCTGGAACGGAAACAATGATGACTTCCGTCCGATCTATGATGAACTGATGATGAAGAATGACGAGTACCTCGTACTGGCGGACTTTGACTCCTACGTCAAGGCACAGGAAGAGGTCAGCCGCCGTTATGAAGACCGCTCCGCATGGGCGAAGAGCTGTCTGATCAACATCGCAAAGTCGGCCTACTTCTCCAGTGACCGTACGATCAAGCAGTACGGTGAGGAAATCTGGGGCATCAAGCCGGTCAAGCTGTGATTGCGTGAAACGGTAATTTCGAATAAGATAAAGGGCGTTCGATAAGAATGCCTTTTTTCTCGGCATAACGCGGGGGTTTATATATGGAAGCTTTTCTGGATGATTTTGGATATGTCCAGGTTATTGTTTCAAAGAATTACTATAACGGTTCCGTCAGCGGTTTTTATCTGACGGCGGATGATGGTACCTACAGTGACTGTGTGATTCGCGGAGTGGAAGAGCACGAACGGGAAGTGCGGTATGATCTGACGATCCCGGCCGTGTTCCATTTCGGTCAGCTTTATACACTGCATGAGTCACATGGTTCGGAAGTGCCGCTGAAGATCCGTCACATTGTCCGCAAACCGGAGTTTGACCGCCAGTTTACGTATCACGGAGATGATCTCGGGGCAATTTACACCAAAGACTACACGACCTTTGCCCTGTGGGCTCCTACCGCGACGCATGTCTATCTGAGATTGATCGATTACCAGAAGCGTACGGTTATGTATCCCATGAACCGCGGGGAGAAAGGGGTCTTCCGCACCCGTGTCAACGGGAACCTGCGTCATTATCTGTATGTCTATCTGGTGGAGCGGGACGGCATCCTGATTGAAACAATCGATCCGTATGCACTGTCTTCCGATGCCAATGGCAAGCACAGTGCCGTGATCGATACGTCTGAGATCGAAGCGATTCCGGATGAAGGGGTATCCTCCATCATGAACAGTGCCGCCGATGCGATTATTTATGAATGCAGCGTAAGGGACATGACCAGTTCAAAGGATACCGGCACCGCGACCCACGGCAAATTCGTTTCGCTTTCCGAGGGCGGCACCAGCTGGAAGGGAAAGCCGACGGGTCTTGATTATCTCTCTGATCTCGGTATTACGCATATACAGCTGCAGCCGGTCATGGATTTCATGTCGATCGATGAGAACCACGCAGACCGCGGCTATAACTGGGGTTATGACCCGCAGCAGTTCTTCGCGATGGAAGGAAGCTACAGCACCCATCCCAACAATCCATACAGCCGTGTTCTGGAGTTCAAAAAAATGGTCGCTGCCTTGCACGCCAGAGGGATGCGCGTAACCCTCGATGTGGTATTCAACCATATGTATGATGTGGCGAAGTCCTGCTTTGACAAGATCGTGCCGTATTACTATTTCCGTTACACCGATTCCGGCTGGATGAGCAACGGCAGCTATTGCGGAAATGATCTGGACAGCACGCGTCCGATGATGCGGAAGCTGTATCTGGATGTGATCCGTACCTATATGAAGCTTTACAACATCGACGGTTTCCGGTTTGACCTGATGGGGATTCTCGATGTCGATACGATGAATGAGATCTACCGGCTGGCCAGAACGATCAAACCCGATGTGCTGATCTATGGCGAAGGCTGGGATATGCCGACTGCCATCAGTGAGAATGCAAAGGCACGCATCTACAACCAGCACCGGATGCCGGGCATCGGGCATTTCAACGACACGTTCCGCGATGTGGCAAAGGGAAGGACCAGCGATGACAGTAAATACGACAAGGGTTATCTGACCGGCAATCTCGGCATGGCATTCGACATGTGCAGCGTATTGACCGGAAACTCGCTTGGCGATCCCTATTTCCGCAGGTTTGATTCTCCCGTTCAGAGTATCAACGGTCTTGAGACCCATGACAACGCGACCGCCTGGGATAAGATGCATGCATGCTGTGCAGAGGAACCCAGAGATGTGCGTCTTCTGCGGCAGAAACTGATGATCGCGGCAACGCTTGTTGCCCAGGGTATTCCGTTCTTTCATGCGGGTATGGAATTCTGCGGAACCAAGCAGGATAATTCCAATTCCTATAATGCCGGAGACATGATCAACCAGATGAACTGGGAGCGCATGATCCTCAATTATGACATCGTGGAATACTTCAAGAAGATGGTTGAACTGCGCAAACACTGGAAGGCGTTCCGCCTGAGTACGGCTGAACAGGTTGAAAAGCATGTGCGCTTCTCCATTGCCGAGGGCTCGGTGGTTCTCTATGACATCAACTATACGGATGTCGGCAACCAGTCGGCCGGCGTACGGGTGATCCTGAATCCTTCACGGGATGAGCGGCATTTCCATTTTGAACATGAATGGCAGATCATCGCCGACCAGAACGGCAATCCGCAGAAAGGCAGCCAGGCGGAGATTTATGTGCCGCCGTGCTCCTGTATTATCCTTTCCAGATCAATTGTGAAGATGGGCGAATAACCCATCTTTTTTGTATATAATTATTCTTATCTGACAGGAGGTACACGACGATGATGAAACGATTCCTTTCCATTGCACTGAGTTTCGTTATGGCATTTGGCAGTGCCGCAGGCGTTCAGGCGGAAGGTGAAGATAATACAAAATTTGATGCGTTCCAGACGGAGCTGTTTGTGGAGTTCATGGAGAGTGACTACCTGACGATGCATTATACCGTCATGGACTATGAAAAGTACGGTATAAAAAAGCCGGAACTGACGGCCGGAAAGTCAGACTGGCAGTCGTTTGAAGATGAAGCAAAGCGGCTTGAAAACTGCCTGGACCGGCTCCATAAATTTGATCCGAACACGCTTTCTGAGCGCCAGAAAGCCGAATATGATTCGATCGAGCATTACCTTGAAAGCATGATCGGACTGAACAGCATGCCGGGTGTTTCTTCCTACTTTGAACCGGGCAACGGTCTCCATGACAATCTGTTAACCAATTTCACGGAATTCATTTTCTATGGGAAAGAGGATATCGATGATTATCTGACCGTTCTGGAGAGTGTTCCGCAGTTCATGGAAGATGCGGTGGAGGTCACAAAGCGTCAGGCTGCAGCCGGGTATTTCATGACTGACGAAGCGCTGGATGAGACACTGAAGGCAATCCGCGAATTTACCGCAAAGAAAAACGATAATGAACTGATTATCATCTTTGAGGAATCGCTCGCTGCGATGGATGACCTCACGGAAGCAGAACGGGCGGAATACAGCCGGCGCAACCGGGAGATCGTTTTGAACAGCTACATTCCTTCCTATGAAAAAACGGCAGACGAACTTGAGAAACTGCGTGGCTCCCGGAACTTTGAGGGCGGCATGTGCAACTATAAAGAGGGCGGCAGTACGTATTACAAATGGCTGGTTCAGCTGAAAACTTCTTCAAGAGATTCGATTGAGAGTCAGCTGGATCTCTGCACGTCGATTCTGAATGATCTGATCGATGAGTATATTACGCTGGTCATGACCAATCCAAACGCAGAAAATGCTTACGACAGTGAGACCGTCTCCTGCAAGACCCCGGATGAGATTCTCAGCTATCTCAGCACCCATCTGGAGGATTACCCGCCTGCTGCAGATGTGACCTATAAATATTCCTATCTGGATCCTTCCGTTACTAATGATTCGGTTGTTGCGTATTACGTCGTACCGCCGGTGGATGATTACCGGCATAATGTCGTACGCATCAACGGCGATAATGTTTCGGACGAGAACGATCTCTATGAGACACTTGCTCATGAAGGATTCCCGGGCCACCTGTATCAGAACACCTGGTATCTGGATCAGAATCCAAATCCGATGTCTTCCGCAATCAGCCAGATCGGCTATTCGGAAGGCTGGGCAATGTACAGTGAAATGGTTGCCTGGGATATCAGCGGCCTCAGTGAAGGGGCACGGGAACTTCATAAGATCTATGTCGCGCTCAGCTATATCGAGGATGCGGCAGTGGATCTTGGTGTCAATGGTCTTGGCTGGACCGTCGATGATCTGTCCGACTGGCTGAATTCCCTTGGTCTCAACGCAGCCAGCGCGGAAGAGCTCTATGACTTTGTGATCGAATATCCGGGGATGCTGCTGCCGTACGGCGTAGGCATGGCACGGTTCATGACCATGCGTCAGATCGCAGAAGAAGAACTCGGTGCGAAATTCAATCTGAAAGAATTCCATGAGGCAATGCTCAGAAACGGTTCCCGTCCGTTTGAAGATGTTCAGAATGATCTGAAAGACTACCTCGGCAAAGACAATGGACAGCTGTTTGAAGGAGAGGGACCAATGAATATGCCGACTCCTCCTCAGGCGGAAAAACCGGAATTCAGTGAACCAATCGTGCCGTTTAATATAGGTCGCGATATCGAACCGTATCTGCTCTGGTGTACGGCCGGATTCGGGGCTCTGGCAGTGGTAATGCTGATTCTGCGGGGCCGGCTGAATAGAAAGGATCCGCTTGCGTAAAACTGGAATTGCATTTCTTGCCGGTCTGCTGCTGATCGGATGCGCAAAGAAACCGGAACCGGAACGTGTCATGACGGTTCCTGAATCGGAAGAACAAACCGAGGTCCATGAGATCCCGGAAGTGCGCGTCAACTACGGCACGGTAAAGAAGAAGGCGGAAGAAACCGCCGAAAAAATTCAGACAGAAAACTGGGAAGGACTCGCTTCCCTCTTTTCGCTTTCTTCCACAGAAACATTCAGCGCATCCGCTCTGAAAGAGAAATTCCATTCGGTTTCGGAAGGCCCGTATGAAACGATGGAGACGGATCCCGTGATCCGGCAGGATGCCATGGGCGGTATCGTACTGTTCTCCTGCACCGAGGGAATACTGGAATGTGCATTCCGGCTGAATGATTCCCTTGAGATCGAAACGCTGGACTGCGCACTTCGTCCTTCGATTGAGGACCGGGTAGAAGAAACAGAGGACTGGCGGGAAATTGTGATCACCGCCGGCAACGCACCGGTGATTACCGGCATCCTTACGCTTCCTTCTGCGGAAGACAATGCGCCGGTAGCGGTGCTGATGGGGGAGACGCTGAATGATCAGCGGGATGCCTCCGGCAGTAATACAGAATTCCGAAAAGATCTTGCCCATGGACTGGCGGAACATGGCATTGCCAGTGTCCGCTTTGATACACGGCCTGCGGAAGATCCGATTCTGACTTCGGTATTCGGATGGGATTTTGCGGGTGTGCTCAGTGAGGACTTTGCGTCAATTGTACATTCGCTGGAGCACTATCCGGTGAATGCCGCAAAAATCATTTATGTGGGACACGGAGCGGCCGGAGCGCTTGGCTATGGACTTGTTCGTGCGCATTTTGAAATCACCGGGGGACTGGTGCTGATCAACGCGCCGTTTGAAGAGGATGGTGCGCATCTGTTTGCTCGTTCCGTTTGGATCGATGAAGAAACCGCCGATGAGGCAGTGTCTGCCCTGCAGGACAAAGAAGATGAAATGAAGATGATCGGCGGCTATCCGCTTTCCTGGTGGAAACAGTGGCAGAATATGGGGGCGCTTGTCTATACCCGTTATGTCGCGATCCCGATCCTGATTCAGCAGGGAGAAGCAGATCAGATCGTATTGCTGAAGGAAGATTATGAAAGCTGGAAGACTCAGAAGGGCTCCAATGTCACAATGAAGAGCTATGAAGATATCGGACATGATCTGAAAACAGATGCGGGTGTCTTTGAAGCGAAGATCGCAGAGGATATTGCCGACTGGATCAACGGCATCGATATCAACAGAAAGGAAGATGCCGGTTCGAAGAAGACCAGTTCCCCGACAGGACGGAAATCATGAAACACAACGAGTGGTATCCATGGCTGCAGGAAGAATGGCAGCAGCCTTACTTCAAAACGCTTGCGGCGTTTATTCACGAACAGTATGAAACGAAAGTGATCTATCCGCCCAAGCATCTGGTGTTCAGTGCGTTTGAGGCCTGTGACTATCCGGATGTCAAAGTCGTCCTTCTCGGATAGGATCCCTATCATGAACCGGGGCAGGCGCATGGCATGTGTTTTTCCGTCAATCCGGGCATTGAGATCCCACCGAGTCTGATCAATATCTATCATGAACTGGAGAATGACTGCGGCTGCCGGATGCCGAACAACGGTTATCTCATGCCCTGGGCAGAACAGGGAGTCTTTCTGCTCAATACCGTGATGACTGTGGAACG
>JAEEPV010000262.1 GCA_016284975.1 Solobacterium sp. | reverse complement strand
TCCGACTCAATCAGTTGAAGAGATGCGCCGCAGTTCTTGCAGAACAGTTCTTCTCCTGCCCGCGGAGTTCCGCATTGCATACATACATTCGCATACTTCGCTGGAGCGGGTTCCTTCACCGGTGCAGGAGCAGGTGCTGGTTCCAGTTTGGCTCCGCAAGCTGTGCAGAACAGTGAATCTTCATTCAGTGTTGCGCCGCAATTAGGACAATTCATAATTATTTCACCTCCGTGCTGATCATACACAGAACTATCTTACCATCGAACGTATAATCATGTGTGAGCAGAAACGGTAATATATGATATTGGAATAGCCGGTATCGGAATGAAATACGGCAGAGACCGGCTGGAATTACACACAAAATCCATCGGTAGTTGAGGGATAACAGCGTAGAAACTATATGATTATGAAATTTCTGATTATTCTGGCCGTAATTGCGGTGATCGGGGTGGCTGAAATACTGATCCAGTTTGCCTGCATGATTCGCCAGAACAGGACGGCTAATAACAAAATGCTTGGAAAAACCCGGTTCGAAGCGCTGGAACAGCAGGGCACTCCGGTAGTACATTCGGTGTACTCCAAAGAAGAAATCGCTGCGGATCCTGGCAAAGCAACCGTAAAGCTTTATTATTTCCCGGGTCCACAGACGGAAAAGAACCGATATGTGGTTATCTGTCCGGGTGGGGCATATGCCTTATGTGCTTTAGATGAAGAAGGATTTACACCTGCCGCACAGCTGAATGAACTGGGTTATACCGCATTTGTGCTGGAATACCGCACCGGGAAAAACGGAGGAGATTTTGCGGCGATGGAAGATCTTGCCTCGGCGCTTCGTTTTATAAAAACCTATGCGGAATCATTTCATGTGTCAGCGGATGACTATGCACTCCTTGGCTTTTCTGCAGGAGGTGACCTGGCTGGCCTTTTTGGTACCGAAAAAAATGGCTGGGGAAGTTATACGGGAATCCATAAACCGTCAGTCCTGTTTCTCAGCTATCCCTGGTGCAATCTCAATATTCGAAGCTTTCTTCCCATAAGAAGTCTCATGTATATATTGCTGAATGCAATCGGGCACAGATGCCTGATCGGGAAACATGCGACGGCGGAAGAAAAGAAACGGATGCGTATCCCCTGGCAGGTGACGGACAGCTATCCTCCCTGTTACATCATTCACGGAACAAAGGATATATTTGTTCCGGCAAAAACACACTCCGGGCAACTGGCTTCCGCATTGGAGAAAAATGGAGTTAAATACAATTATGAAAGGGCCGAAGGTCTGACACACTGCTTTGGGATCGGTGAAGGAACTGCTGCAGAAGGATGGCTTGCCCGTGCAATTGCGTTCTGGGAGAGCGAAGCATCGGAACAAGCGATGCGCTAAATCATGAGATAAAGGAGTGCACGATGAACTATACGACGAGACTGGTCACGACTGAAGATTATGATGCGCTGTATGATCTCTGGACTTCTGTGGAAATGAGCCGCCGTGCTATGAATCCGGTAGATGATACCCGGGAAGGAATTGATCGTTATCTGAAACGGAATCCGAATACCTGCTTTGCGGCATGCAAACAGGATCGGATCATAGGAGTAATTCTGAGCGGTCATGACGGGCGCAGAGGCCTGATTCATCATCTGTGCATTCACCCGGATTTTCAGCACCTGAAAATCGCAAGTCATCTGTTATCGCTTGCGGAGGCTGCACTGAAACAGGAAGGTATTCAGAAAATCTTCTGTCTTGTGTTTAAGGATAATGAAAAAGCAAATGCCTTCTGGCAGAAACAGGGCTATTCCTGCAGAACGAACCTGAATTACCGCAATAAAAGTCTTAACGAACAGATCCCCTCAGGGGAGTGACAATCAGAAGAATGGAGAAGAAAATGATTAAAATTTACGGTATGCCTACCTGTCCTTACTGCGATTATGTACATGAGCAGATCAAAGGACGCGAAGACGAGTTTGAGTACATCAATATTGGTGAGAATATCCGAAACATGAGTGCATTTACAAGAATGCGTGACAGCAGTCCGGTATTTGATCACTCCAAGGAGATCGGAGATGTCGGAATTCCTGCGTTTGTTTTTGAAGACGGCAGGATATCCATTAATCCGGCAGATGCTGGATTGATTGAATATGGCTCTGCCAACGCCTGCTCAATTGGAGATCATAAGAACGGCCGAAAAGGGTGCTGAAAAGAATATGTTCCTGAGCCGTGAAAGCGGTCGGGTTTTTGGAGAGGAAGATCAATGAGCATTTTTCAGATATCAACATTACAGGCTCTGGCGCTGGGTTATTCCAGAGCTGTCGTAACGGTAAAAGAACTGTTAACGCACGGTACGATCGGACTGGGCACCTTTGAGAACGTAAACGGCGAAATGATCGTAGTAGACGGAGAATGTTACCGTGCGGAAGAAGATGGAACCGTACGGAAAGCAGATCCGGATATGGGCGTACCGTTTGCGGCGGTCGCAGCCGAAGAAGACGCAAAAGAATTCAGGATTGAAAATGTCAGATCGATTGAAAAGCTGAAGGAATTACTGACGGTTTATATCGATGATGAATTTTCACTGAACAGTATGCATGTCGCACGGATCGACGGGGAATTCAGTACCGTGAATGCACGGTCTGAAGCACCTTATCGTTCGCATCATGTGGAGCTTAAGGATATTCTGGCAAAAACGCAGCGGGATTTCATGTTTGAAAACATCACCGGAACACTCGTGTGTGTTTACTATCCGGATTTCATGGATGGAATCAACGCATCGGGAGAGCATATCCATTTCCTGTCACAGGATCGTACAAAGGGCGGACATGTCTTTGATCTGAATCTGATTAAGGGGACGGTTCAAATGTTAAGGATTACCAGGCTTGAAATACAGCTTCCCAGCGAACCGGCGTTTGATACCTATGCGCTCAAAGAAGCATCCGGGAATGATATCAGGAAAGTAGAGCAGGGTAACGGGAAGGGATAAGAGATTTGTGATGTCCCATAAACGAATCGCATCTTATCGGAAGAGGTTAATGGTTTTCCTGCTTTTGTGGACGGTGTTCCTGCTTCCGTCCTGTAAGAAACCGCCGGAAACCGATCCGGAAATCGTCCAGACGGTCATGTCAGTGGATACATATCTTGACAGACGGGATGCACAGTGGTTTCTGACCGGAAAAAAGGAATACGCACTGCAGGCGAAGATGGTTTCGAAAGAAACATCGTTCCGCAACCATCTTGAGATGGCGGATTATACTGTTAACGATGACGGAATGACCGTGATCCTGAAAGGGAGTATCGGAGAACAATGGACATCGAAACTGCCGGATGTTCTTTCAACTTATAAAAAACCGGATGGAAGTGCGCTCAGCGCAGCGGATTTTGCAGAGAAGGATCAGTGGATCGATATTATCACGCAGTCGGAACCGAACTCCTATTATGCGATGCATGTGCCATTGGAAATATCCGTTACCGTGGAAACCGCAGAAGGGGACGAACTTCATACGAATCTGCCCAATGCGCCGCATGGTAATGGCGATTATCTGGTCTGTCGTATCGGAACGGATGGACAGCCGGATCTGGCGGATGTGTGGGTTTTAAACGGTGCGGTATTTCCGGAGTATTACGATGTGAGCCCGTGATCAAATTGATACCGGCTTTACGGGAAAACCTTGTTAATTCCGTGGGACACTGTAAAATAACGGTACATCGGAGGACAGTGTGCCGTAGCACAGGGGATCGTAAGCATTGGCTTGCAGGCCGCCTGTTGGATAAGATGTCGGGTGAGCCCGGTCAGTTTTTTGGCCGGGTTTTTCTTTCCGGCAGGAGGTAAGAAGATGCGTAAAGCAGTTGTAACATTGGTTCCGTTAACCGAAGAAGACAGAGAATCATTCATCATGGACAATCAGCGGGCGTTCAAGTATGGTGCGACGGAAGAATTTGGAATGCGTGACAATCATTTTGAAGAAGAAGGAGAGATCATCTCCAGAGCGACAATTGAGCATGCAATTGATTATGGAGAAGCATATCGGATCATCAGCGACGGAAAAAAGGCCGGCGGGGTGATCCTGCGTGTGAAAGGGAATCGAGGAGATCTCGGGATCCTGTTTGTAAACCCGGATGTCCACAGCAGGGGGATTGGCCATGCTGCCTG
>JAEEPV010000261.1 GCA_016284975.1 Solobacterium sp. | reverse complement strand
AGAACGGTGGGGACCACCGAGATAGCCTGCTCAATATGGACAACCGCTGTATATCAGAGCTTCATAGCTGGTATTCAAGTATATCCAGTTCGCAAGAATCCCCCACTTCAACGTACTTTGTGCGTAAGTGGGGGAGGTTCAATCTGCCCAGAAGAGACGGTTCGCTTTGCGGGCCGCGGCTTCTGGTACTTCACCATCGATATAGCCGACGGCACAGTGACCGATCCCGACATAATTGCCTTCCACACCAAGCGACTTCAGAAAGTCCTTCCATTCTGCCGTCTCAAACTCTTCTTTCGCACGATGGATCCAGATACTTCCCAAACCCAGAGACTGTGCCGCAAGCATCATGTTTCCAAGGACAAGACTGCCGTCACAGACACAGGTCGGTACTTCCGGATCAGCGAGTACGGCAAACACCACCGGTGCGCCGTAAAACGGATCGTACGATTCTTCCCACGGACCGAAGCTGCAGTTTGCCACCGAAAGCTTATCTCTCCATTCCCTGTTGGTAACTGCGACGATGATCGCGGATTGTCTGCCCATTCCGTTTGCCGCATACAGACCGGCTTCTGCGATCTGTTCGAGATCTTCCTTCTTTGGCATTTCGGATTTGAATTTTCGGATACTTCTGCGTTCTCTGATTGCCTTTAAGATGTCATTCATGAATGTAGCTGTCCTCTCTTTCTGAATGAACTATAACAGCCGATTGCTTTTTGCTTCAATTCTAATGCCTCAGATCGGTTGTTTCTTATTCTTTGATCTTCTCAATCTTTACGATTTCTCCCTGCAGATATTCACTGTTGTTCAGGTTGCCGTCCATCACCAGTCCGTTGGTGATCGTACCGAAATACTTCAGTGCGGCATCCGCATCAACGATGAACTCAATCACGGTTCCGTTGATATCTACCTGACAGCCGTCTGAGGCATCCTTCGGTGCCTTTTCATCCGCCTTGACTAACGGCAGTACGATACCGGTATCCAGGGTAAAGTAATACCGCGTTCCGATCGGGCCAAACTGATAACCAAGCGCTGCCGCAAGGAACCCGTCCCTGTCATAGAGGAATCCCGTTTTCCGATCGACCTTCAGTTTCTCCCGGATCAACTTATACTGATCGGATGTTTCATCCGTGATCATCCTGTAATCTTCATATGTCTTCCCGGAACTCGTACCGCACAGAGTTACTTCTTCATACGAAAGCTTTTTTACATAATGCCTATAGTCTGACAGCTTTACCTTGGGGCCTGAGAATACCGTCAAAAGCGCAATGATGAGCAACAGAAAAATCAGAAGTCCGATATAGACTTCCTTTCTGACCCGTTTCAGCAGTTTTACATAGCGACGGATCGGTTTCACTGGACAACAATGGTCTCCTGTCCTTCCGGAATCAGCGGTGTGCCCGGGTAATCGTTCGAGGTACTGAACCGGAAGCTTCCGTCCTCTTCCTTATGTAACGTTACCCGGCAGAGAATCGGTTCAGTCGTTCCTCCGACCACATACATGCAGAAAAGCAGATCAGTATCCCCGTACATTTCATTCGGCGGGATCATTTTTGCAATGCCATGATAAATCAGCGGTGTATCCTTCCGGTTCATGATCATTGTTACGGTACCATCCAGGAAGAATTCGATCCGGTATTCTTCACATTCCAGAACCTTTTCGGTCAGTTTGTTATAAGAGGAGTGCAGATCCGCATATGCCTGTTCTTCCTCTGTCTTCAGAGATTCAAACCGTTCTTCGTTCAGCGGAAACTGTGAAGGTGCGGCAAGATCCTTTTCCATCGCAAATCCGGAATCCATGATCGGCTCCCGGTTTTCATCTAATGCCAGGATCGTGATCGCATTTTCTTTCGTCGTCAGACGGTAATACGGACTGTCAGTTTCGGTATACTGTCCTGCCATCGCAAAGGAGGAAAACTGTTTTGCGGAAACATCGATCGAATCCGCTTCCGTGCTGTTAAGCAGTGAGACATCCACCGGCATATATTCCAGTGCGGTATACATGTATTCTTCCCCTTCCATGTAGGAGTTGATATGAACGAATATCTGATCCATGGAGTCAAAGAATTCCCAGACTTCCTGATCCTGCTCATTTGTTTTTACATACCGGCCCCGAAGCTTCTGCGCCAGGGTCATCTTCGGCAGTTCGGGTGAAGTCAAAGCGCTGAGGTCGACAAGGCTGTTGTCTTCGTATTGATAGACCAGACCATCGTTCGTATAGAAAGACTTATTATCCGGATCGATTTCAAACCGTACGATCGGCCGCAGGAACACCAGCTCTCCGTTTTCGTTCCGGCTGCCGAGCCAGCCGCTGTTTGCCACATGATCGATCTTCTCCAGTGTCTTTGGCAGATGAATGGTAAACGGCACCTGCTGAATACGCATGGGAGCACCGTATTTTTCCGCAAACGGATCATAGGCAGAATAGGAATACCCGTTTTCCCCTGTAATGCAGAAAGGAGAAGGAACACCGGTACCGAAGAAGCCTCCGAGTTTTTTCACCACCGCGCCCTCAGCGGTTTCCGGAATTACGATCTCTACCGGATTTTCACTTACATCCCATTTGTATTCCGAGGCAAAGGCGGTCTTCCCGTTGGATGTGATGTGATAAACCTGCCGGTCCACCACCGCGTCTTTGTCATATCCGGTACATCCGCTCATCAGCAGGATGCTCATCATGCATGTAAGAATTCTCTTTCTCTGCTTCATGATTCAATTCCTCCGTCATTCTTCCAGCTGTATTCCACTCCGTTTACGGTACGAAGCGCGTAGGTACCGTTCTGCGGAGTTATCACATCTGCCGCAAAGTTCCGCAGCGGCTCAAACCCGGTTTCCTCAAGCACCCGGATCATCCGTTTATGACTCACTGCCACATAAGCGGTAATACGTTTTGCCCACCCGGTTTTACGCAGTTCGGTTTGAAACTGTTCCACTGCCTGTCTGCCGTAACCCTTTCCGGTGT
>JAEEPV010000260.1 GCA_016284975.1 Solobacterium sp. | reverse complement strand
TTTCGCAGAACAGTACGAAACGAATGCGCTGAATCGGGCCATCGCCATGAAGCAGCTCTGTGAAACAATCCGTTCCCTCCCGGACGATCACAGCCGGGCTGAATTTGCACAGAACGCAATCCGAGGGATTGCACATTCTGCCTGCGGAATGGTCAGTTACGTCGGAAAAAGCTCGTTTCCAAACGCAGACCCATATATCCGTGACTTCCGGTCTCTGACAGGCGGCTCCGCTGCACTGGGCGTTCAGATTGCAGTCGCAGCCGGTTTCTTCAAATTTGATCTGATCCAGTCGTTCCGGGATGACCGCTATGTGCGTGCATTTCAGGAAGAGCTCCGTTCATACGGGATTCCATCCGAGCTGGTCGATACCGCTGCGGTTGATGTTTCCAAAGCCGCTTTTCCATGGCTGACAGAATAAGTGCGTTCACGCTTCTTTACTGGGCAGTAAAAAGGGAATCTGCGATTCCATGAAAGGAATCTCGATTCCCTTTTTCAATGCTGTCTGAACCTGCATCATTCTGCTTCTTCGACAAGATCTGTTTCATAGCACATGGACGTGCTTGTTCCGCCGTCCAGACGAATCGCATTATAGACATCCAGACCAAGCAGGAAATCCTGCACCTTTTCATCCCGCATGCCATTCCAGAAACTGATCAGATAATACGTGCCATCTTCTCTCTGTGCCAGACAGCTGAACGCATAATCATTGCTGTGGTAAACATACCACCCGTAACCGTCCGTGAGATCCTTAGTCAGCTTAAACGGAACTGCTGCGAAGTGCCGCTGTGACCTTGTCGGCCAGATCACCCATTCGGGCGTACATCCAGTCTCCCGGACAGCTTTTGTCTTCAAACCAGCGGTGAACCGTCAGGATCATCTCATCCGGAGCAGGGGTGTAAGCCAGCGTCTTATCCCTGTCGCCCAGCCAAAGAAGTTTTTTCTTTCTGTTGCGCCGGCAGATGTCTGCGCAGAGCCGGATGAGCGTCTGGTAAACAACATCCCGGAAGGCATAGGGCTCCGTAGTGTCAGAGGCGCATTCGATGGTAATGGCACGCTGGTCATTGGCGCTGGAGGAAGAGCACCATGAACGATTCTTCTCCTCCACGTACAGACCGACGCGGCCATTGCGGTCAATGCCATAGTTGGAAGAAGCCTCCAGGCTGGGTTCTGCAAACAAGTTCCCAATTCTTTCTGCCGTCCACTGGCCGACTACGCAGTGAGGCGTGATCCGGTCAATCGAATGCGTACGCCGCCCGGAGTGATTCGGACTCAGCTTTGTATAAACGATCATAGGACTGTTCGTGTATCTCATTCTCCGTCCTCCTTTTTCTATGGTCATGAAGCTGAGCCAGTTCCGCCAGCTGTCC
Source organism: Solobacterium sp. (assembly GCA_016284975.1). Classification (GTDB taxonomy): domain Bacteria; phylum Bacillota_I; class Bacilli_A; order Erysipelotrichales; family Erysipelotrichaceae; genus Bulleidia. The sequence continues at coordinate 3,118 of JAEEPV010000260.1, read as the reverse complement.
TAAAGTATCCATTTAGAGATATCCTTCTTCTTACTGTTATCGTTCACAGCGGAAGGATCTGTCACATTATGTGAAGTCGGGGAACTGACAAATCCCGAAAGGGTGTCATTGGGCGCCAAACATCCAGGCTCTGCGCTTTTTCAAAACCGATATGATGCACGACCATAATACGGTTAACTGCAGCCCTTTCATGATTTCTGCAAAGGCTGTGAACAGTAAACGAAGGACCTCTTCTGCACCGGGTTTTCCGTCAGAAAAGAGGCTGCATTTTACAGCCTCTGTCGATTCCTGTTATGCACGTCTCATGCCGTGAACCCCGGATTCCTCCGGACGCATTTAATTAATAATGTAGTGGTCAAGGATTGCTTCCTGAACATTTTCTTCAGCATTCTGGATACCGCGTTTGAAGGCGATCCTGTACCAGTATTCACCGTTTGAGAAAGCTACTCTCATAATGGTTGCGTTGACTACATTGTCATAGCCGCGATGCCAGGCATTTTCTGAATTATCAAGCTGGATTACCTGTCCCACCTGATATTTCGGCGCGCTCTGATTTTCGCCTGTTCCGCCTGCTACCTTTTCCAAATCTTTTTCGTTCTGTTCCATCTGGTTTTTTCCTCCATTCTTTTTTTGAACCAAATGAGCTGTTCTGATAACTGAAACAGTTCAGCCGGACCCGGGCTGTCCCGCATCCGGAGGAGTTTTCCTCCTTTTTTTTCCATTTCTATATACGAAACGCAACCTTTTTATCCATGGATGTTGGAAAAAAATAGTATGACATGTCCGGTTTCTCTGGCCGGGCATGGGGAATGTGCCTGCTTTACGGCAGTTCAGAATATGACCCTGGCAGACGATTTCTCAGGATCTCAGCCCGCTCTGTGAAACGGATTCTCTGAATTTCTGTTTTCTCCGGTACATCGCTCTATCAGCCTCGTGGATCCTCTCAGCACATCGAAGAAATAGTTACATAGGCAGTTTTTTTGCTGATTCAAATTTCTACGATGCGTGTGTGAGGAAAGAAATATGGAAAAGACCTATATTACGATTACACATTTAGATGAGTTTATGGCCTCGGAATTTATAAAAATCGGAGATGTATTGACATTAAAGAAACAGCCGAACAGCTATGACGATGAAACAATCCTTGTTCTCTCGGAAAAGGGCACAAAGTATGGCTATGTTGCTAACAGTTCCGGTACTGTCGCACATGGAACTCATTCCGCAGGTTATATTTACCGCGATTTTGATCAGGAAGCCGGATGCGTTGTCCGCTTCCGCCTGGATGATGTGGCTATTGCGGAACTGATTTCAAAGCCGGTACAGGCAACAGAAGATTCGGAAGACTGACTCACGCTGGAATTCAGCGTGGAATGAAACTGAGAAAGGGATGGAACCTATGACAGTAGAAGAAGCGAGAGAACTGTATGAACAGTACAAGAAGGAGATTCACTGGAACAATGACCATTCTAATGAGGATGCGCTGTTTGAAGTCACGGAATTCCTTCTGAAACAGACAGGAGATCCGTGGTACAGCAGTGAGCTTGGTTCACATTACTATGAGCTGCGGCAGTTTGATCTGGCAAAGAAATATTATGAAATATCCTATGAACTCGGCGACCACGAGATTGCTTCATGCCTGGGGTATATCTGGTACTACGGTCGTACCGGAACCGTTGATTACGAAAAAGCGTTCCGCTATTTCTCGGAAGCTGCGGATCTGGGAAACGGGGAGGCAAAGCGGAAGCTGGCAGATATGTATAAGAACGGGTATTTCGTAGAGAAAAACTATGCGAAATACTGTGAAATCATCGAAGACCTGTATGAAGAGCATAAAGAAGATGAATACAAATTCATTGAACTTCCGGATATCTGTACAAGACTTGCCGCTATACGGAAAGAAGAAGGGAATATTCCCGAGGCGATCCGTCTGTATCAGATGGCAAAGGATTATCTGCCAAGAAGACTGCAGCTGATGGAATTCTTCGGTGATATCAATGTCATGGACTGGCTGATCAATGACCTGTATTCCATAACGGAGCCGGATTATTCAGCGCTGGATATATATGATCTGTTCTTTGTAATGAAAGAACCGGTCACAGTAACGTTTCGATTCAGGCAGAAGAAATATCAGATCCGTTCAGTCATCGAAAACGGGGAATACGGAGTGGAATTCGACGGTCACTGGTACCGGTCTGTCAATGAACTGTTTCAGAAGGCAGAGCTGGATGGCAAACCGATATATGTATGGGATAAAGAAATCTATGATCTGGAGGTGAAGCGTGACTGAGCTGATCAAGGTAAAAAATGCATCTTATATTCTGTATGAAGAACTGCTTTTGAAGCGGGAAAACCTGCGCAAGGAGGGAACACAGTTCTATGTTAAGTATCTTCAGGTATTCGGAGAGCTTCTGACGGAGTCCTTCCGTAAGAAGGTCGAATGCATCCGTAAGAAAAAGATGATTGCTTACTGCCAGCGGTGTCTGAACCAGGGGAAGGATATCAATTCTATGGATCTGAACAGTTATATCGAAGCTGAGATGAGCGAATATGAAGAACAGCTGAAACAGATGATTCAGGAAGCGAAGGATGCCGCAAAAGCCAGAAGTATTTCGGATGCGGATGTCAGAAGAATAAAAGAAATCTATTATCGGCTGGCTCGAAAGATCCATCCGGATATGCGCCCGGAATATGCGGATGATAAGCAGATTATGGATTACTGGTATCGAATTGTAATTGCCTATCAGAATAATCAGCTGCAGGAACTGGAGGATCTGGAGGTGCTGGTAAATACGTGTCTTACGGCAAAGCAGGGGAATGATGAGACGCTGCATATTGAAGATGTTGAAACAAAGTTAAAGCTTCTGGAACAGGAGATAGACCGGATTGTTTCGACTGCACCATATACGTATCGTTTTCTGCTGGAAGATAACAGTCAGAAAGAAGCGAAGCAGGAAGAACTGCAGTATGAGATCCGGGAATATGAGCAGTATTCAAGGGAACTGGATGATGTACTGAAGGCCTTTCCGATCAAGGAGATGTTCGCATGAGCAATGAACTGACTATAAAGAATCAGGATCTTCTGACGGTTGTGGAAGACAAGAGCCTGGGGGAACTGATT
>JAEEPV010000259.1 GCA_016284975.1 Solobacterium sp. | reverse complement strand
GGAGTAACTCTGGCAAACGGGAGACCGAACATATAGGAAAGTCTCAGAATGACATAGTCCTTTCCGTTTTCCTTTAACCAGTTTTCCACTTCAATTTTCTGTTTCCCATATTCCGTGACACAGCAGACTTCATCTTCTTCCCGGAACGGACCCTGATCGCTTCTTCCGTTGAAGACCTGTTCGGTTGAAAAGAACAGAAAACGTGCATTCTGATCCTGGGAGGCTTTTGCGGCCTCGATCGCAGATTCCGTATTGATCTTATGCGCGATTTCCGGATGATCTGCACAGAACTGTGTTGCGGCGTTGGCGGCAGTATGAATCAACGCATCATACTTCAATCCGGAAAGATACGGATATACTGTCTCCGGTTTTGAAAAATCAATTTCATTGCGGGTGATACGGATGAACTCATACTTATCTTCGTTATAAAGTCGGATGACATTTGCGAGATATCCGTTCGCTCCGGTCAGTACGATTCGCTTCATGTATTACTCCTCCTGTTTCTGTCCTTCCGTTTTCGCTGCTTCGATCTTCTGTATGGTCTCCTGTCGGATCAGTTCTCTCAGTTTTGTCAGATATTCGGAAAAGGCTACCCGGTCATCCGCATATGTCATATTCAGAGAATATTCATTTTCCGACCAGGTATGAATATCACTTTCGTTATGGGAGATCAGTGCCTCCAGAGAATCCATGGCTTTATAAATCTTCGCCTCGATTGTCTTCTGTTCCTTCATCTCCCGGTACAGTTCCTTCATTTCCTGATTATAAGGAGACGGCAGCGATGCCACCCACTGATCCAGCAGGTTCTCTTCGACGGTTTCATCTGCTCCGGTTTTCATAAAGGTCGGAATATCACCAGTGAAGACCTCACCGAGATCATGGATGATGCACATGCGGATGACTTTATCGATATCCGCTTCCGGGAATTCATCTTTGAGAAAATATGTCATCAGTGTAATCCGCCAGCTGTGCTCTGCGACACTTTCATGTCTTCCCTTGCTGGTATAGCAGTGGCGAAGTTCATCTTTCAGTCCTTCTGCCAGATGAATTGTTTCAAGATATTTCTTCACATCCATATGGTTTACAGTTCTCCCTTCCGGATCTGTTCCAGTGCTTCGAGCAGAGATGTACAGATATGCGCATCGCTGTTACAGATCGTCTCATTCGGTTCTGCATAATCCGGTATCATGACCGTCTCACATCCGGCTGCCAGCCCGGCCAATACACCGTTAATGGAATCTTCAAAGACATAGCAGTCCTTCGGATCCAGATTCAGCTGTTCTGCCGCATGCAGAAATATATCCGGGAACGGTTTTCCCCTGCCGACCAGAGATCCGCTGACAACTGCGTCAAAATAGTGTTCGGTATTTGCGGTCCTGATATTATTTCGAATCACTTCCGGGTAGGAGGAACTGGCAACTGCCATCTTTACACCGTTTGCCCGAAAGAATTCCAGGATCTCATACAGTCCTGTCTTCACCGGCACATGTACCTTTACCATTTCTTCCACATTCTTTACAACCGTATGAAACAGTCCGTCGGGATCATCGGTATGGTAATACTTCTTCACGATCCCCCTCAGCATGTCTCCGGTGGTTCCGCCTATTTCCCGGGCAAACTGATCTGGAAGTACAATGCCCATTTCGTTTGCGATTTTCTGCCAGTTTTCCTGATATAAACGTTCGGTATCGAACATCAGGCCATCCATGTCAAATATTGCGCCTGCTTTCATGTAAATCCTCAACTGAATGATAACAGACTTTCACGATGCCCTGTAAGTCTGATGTAATACAGAATCCAAGAAGTAACAGTCAGAATCTTTATTGCCTGTTACAGAACTGCCGATCCATAAACCTTTTATTATTATGCGATATGCTGGTCTGCAAATGAACTGATATGAAATGTAAAAACGATCGGAACAAAAGTATTAAGGCTTTACCCTGTAAACTGTCTTTTTTTTGCAGGCTAACCATTTGAAAAAAAGAGTTCCGATTTCTCGAAACTCCTCTGTTTTCAGATTCGGTAATAATCATCAAAGTGGAAGGGAACGCCCTCATACTCCTGCAGTTCTCCCTTTGAGCGGCATTCCCATTCGGGATCTTCGTCAAGGTTCGGAAACCAGGCATCCGCATCATAGGTACGCTCCACTCTGGTCAGAAGTACGGTATCACACAGCGGCAGAAGCAGCCGGTAAATGCTTTCGCCTCCGATCACGATCATATCGTCTTTGTCATATTCTCCGAAAAGACCTTGAATGGTTTCTTCCAGCTCATCTGTGCTGTGCACCGTAATGGCATCATCAACATGATAATCCGGGTTCCGGGAAAGAATAATGTTTTTCCGGTAAGGCAATGGTTTAGCACCGGGGAATGTCTCCAGTGTCTTTCGTCCGTAGATTACGACCTTCCCTTTGGTCAGTTCCCGGAACCGTTTCATATCCGGTGATATATGAACCAGAAGCTTACCGTCTTTACCGATGGCCCAGTTTTTGTCTACTGCTACAATTGCTTTCATTGCTGCACCTTAAATTGCGATCTCAATATCCGTGATCTGTTCTCCGGCAACTTCATAGCCGATCAGTCTGACACTGTCTTTTGTGAACCGGTAGAAATCATGAATTTCCGGATCCAGCCAGAATTCCGGAGCGGGTTTCGGTGTTCTTGAGATCAGTTCTTTGATTGCCGGAATATGACGCGGTGCATAGATATGCGCATTGGCATCGATATGCACAAACTCTCCGGCTTCCATATCACATACCTGTGCCATCATATGCTGAAGCACTGCGTACTGACAGGTATTCCATGCCCATGCCGCAAGAATATCCTGCGAGCGCTGGTTCAGGATCATGTTCAGCGTCAGCTTTTCTTTCCCCGGATCCTGTGTGACAACAAACGTCACACTGTAAGCACATGGCTGCAGGTTCATCTCATCCAGATCTTCCGGATTCCAGATCGTTGTCATGATGCGTCTGCCAAACGGAGCGTTCTTCAGATCATAGATGACTTTATCAACCTGATCCAGATGCCATCTGCCGTTCTTCTCCACTGCCGCAATACGTCCGGTTTCTGAATCCCTGAAGATTCGTTCGCCGTTTTCATTTTCCGCAAACGCGTAGTATTCGGGGAAGGCATGAACCAGGCCTTCCTCGGTTACATCCTTGCAAGAATGTTTGACGCCCATCTGATAGCCGTAGGCTTTTCCGATCGAACCGTCTTCATCTGCCCATTCATCCCAGATATGCGGTCCAAGATCTTTGATGTTGTTTGATTTTTTCTGCCAGATCCAGAGCAGTTCATCCGTAGCACTCTTGATTCCGGTTTTCCGCAGCGTCAGCATTGGAAATTCTTTCCGCAGATCAAACCGGTTGATCTCACAGAACTTCATGATCGTATATGCCGGTGTTCCATCCGGCCAGTGCGGTCTTACTTTCTGTCCTTCGGTAGATGTACCGTGATCGAGAATATCCGTGCACATTTCAATAAATACTTCATCTGCGTAACTCATGTTTTTTCCCTCTTTTGTTTCCAACTGAAATTCTACCATAGCCATCCGGAACAAAATCCGATATTCTTGAGCTGACAGGAGGTAGGAAGATGCTGAAACGACTGCTTGCCCTTGCGGCTGTCATCGGTGCGCTGTTATATGTAGGTCTTGTTCATACCAGTGCTCTGATTACATTTTTGAAAGATCTGACCGGATATGATCCGGATGAAACAGATCCCGGGGAAGAGAATAACGACTGATTATTGAACCTGTACCCGCCGTAATGCAGGAAGACGGACAATTGGTATTTTCTGTTGCGTTACGTGTACAAAATCTGCCTGTATCGTGAATTCAGAAAGAAAAGAAGGCAGTTTTTATGAACAACAAATAAGTTTTTGAAATGATTGAACAGCGCCGCAGGGAAGAACCGGAATTCCGTAAAAATATGATGCATTTCTTGCAAAGCGCAGAGCAGAAGGAAAACTGTCGGACAATGACCTCGATGCAGTGAACGGAGGAGAGAT
>JAEEPV010000258.1 GCA_016284975.1 Solobacterium sp. | reverse complement strand
CTCGCCCTTCCGGATTACATGTCCGGAATCGTTACCTACGGCATTCAGTACAGCGGCATCAGTGATCCCTTGCCTCAGGCACTGCGGGCCAGCACGGTCCGGCATATGTTCCTGTTCATGAGCGAGGAAGAACAGACACAGTTTCAGAACAGTTATGTCCTGTTTCCCTCAGGCAGCACGGAAATGGCGGATCTCTATCCGGCCATGAAGTCCGAGGATGTATATGTTCTTACATCCTCCGAGAATGCCGGTGATTTCAGCAATGCCTTTCTGATCGTCTCCCTTCTGGAAAGCGAACAGGCATCCGAATTAAGCGGAATGGAAACCGATGCGCTGTATTCCATGCTTGAGACAAATCCGGATATGAAAGAGACGATTCTTTCCAAGGTATCGGAACAGCTTTCCTCCTATACCGAAGAAAACCGGAAGTCCGCTTCCCTGCTGGCACTGAAGAAGGAATATGCGGCACTTGGCATGAATATCGAAGCCCTACAGAATCAGTACATCCTGAAGGAAGGTCTGATGATGTTGTTAATAACCCTGCTGGGAAGTCTCTGTGCAGTCGGCTCGTCGTTTCTTTCTTCCCGTACGGCGACCGGTGCCTGCCGCAATATGCGTGCCGAACTCTTCCGCCGGGTCGAGTCGTTCTCCAGTGAAGAGTTCAGCCGCTTTTCCACAGCTTCTCTGATCACGCGCACTACCAATGACATCCAGCAGATCCAGCAGGTCATAAACATGAGCCTTCGGGTCGTTCTGTTTGCGCCGTTTATGGGTCTGACATCCTTATTCAAGGTCATGCGCTACAAAGGCATGGCAAACATCCTTGGCTGGGTACTGCTGGTCATTGTGGTTCTCATGACCATCACCTTTGTTCTGACCCTTCCGAAGTTCCGCCTGATCCAGAAACTCGTGGACCGGCTGAACCTCGTTACACGGGAACAGCTCTCCGGCATGCTGGTGATCCGGGCATTCAACAATCAGGAAAATGAAGAGAAGCGCTTTGACGACGTCAACCACGAGATCACAGACGTCAACATCTTCGTCAACCGGGTGCTTGCCACGATCATGCCGGCAATGACCTTTCTGATGAGTTTCATTTCCGTGCTCATCATTTGGTCGGCCAGCCGGCAGATCGATCTTGGAACCATGCAGATTGGAGACATGATGGCATTCCTGCAGTATGCAGTCCATGTGCTGATGTCCTTTATGATCGTCGCAGTGATCTTCATTATGATTCCCCGCTCCTCTGTCAGTGCCGCCCGTATCTTTGAGGTGCTGGAAACCGAACCGATGATCCACGATCCAATCAATCCAAAAACATTACCACAGGAGAATCAGCCCATAGCCTTCCACGATGTTTCCTTCCGCTATCCAAATGCGGAAGAAAGCGTGCTGCGGCATATCAGCTTTGAAGCCAATCCGGGCGAGACGGTTGCCTTTATCGGGTCCACCGGTTCCGGAAAGAGCACCTTGGTGAATCTGATCCCCCGTTTCTTTGATGTCACAGAAGGATCGATCACCTATGGCAATACCGATATCCGGGATGTCCGGCAAAGTGATCTGCGGGACCGGATCGGATATGTACCGCAGAAAGGAATCCTCTTTTCCGGTACGATCGAATCCAATCTTCGCTATGCGGATGAAACCGCAAGTCCGGAAACGATCCTGCAGGCACTGGAAATATCCCAGTCAAAGGAATTCGTCGACCGGATGCCAAAGGGAATTCAGGAACCGGTTGCCCAGGGCGGCACGAATGTATCCGGCGGTCAGAAACAGCGTCTTTCGATTGCCAGAGCCCTCGTCAAAGATCCGCAGGTCTATATCTTTGATGATGCATTCTCTGCACTGGACTATGCCACAGACGCAAAACTCCGGGAAGCGCTGAACCGTCTGGCTGAAAAAACAAAGGCAACGGTTCTGATCGTTGCCCAGCGGATCAGCACGATCCGCCATGCCGATAAGATCATCGTTCTGGATAACGGAGAAATCACCGGAATCGGAACCCACGATGCCCTGATGAAAAACTGCAGGGTCTATCAGGAAATCGCACTCAGTCAGCTGAGTGAGGAGGAACTCGCATGAGCACCGCGAACAGAAGAGGTCCGGGACACGGCCGGCGCGGAATGATGGCCGGAGATAAAGCGAAGGATTTCGGCGGAACGATCCGCAAGCTCTTCCGCTATCTTCGTCCCTACTATCCGCAGCTGTTTATCATCATTGTCTTTGCGATGGCCTCCACCGTCTTTACGATCATCGGGCCGAAAGTACTCGGCAGTGCCACGACCGCACTTGCGCAGGGTCTGGTTGCCAAGTACACCGGAGAAGGAGGCATCGATTTTGACAGGATCTTCCGGATCCTGCGTACACTTGCCATTATCTATGTTGTATCTGCCATATTCTCCTATGTTCAGGGATGGCTCATGGCCGGTGTCACCCAGCGTGTCACCTATACACTGCGCAGGGAAATCAGCCAGAAGATCAACCGGCTTCCGTTGAAATACTTTGATTCCCAGACGCATGGAGAAGTGCTCTCCCGCGTCACCAATGACGTGGATACCGTCTCCCAGTCACTGAACCAGTCGATACAGCAGATTTTTACCTCGCTTGTTACGATCATCGGTGTTCTGTACATGATGATCCGGATCTCCTGGCAGCTGACCCTGATGGCACTGGTCGTTGTACCGCTGTCGGGTCTTGCGGCGGCAGTTGTCGTAAAGCATTCCCAGCCCTACTTCAAAGCCCAGCAGAAAACGCTTGGCAAGGTCAACGGTCATATTGAGGAAATGTATGGCGGACATATCGTCATGAAGGCCTTCAACGGAGAAGCGCGTTCCATCGAAGCGTTCAATCAGCTCAACAATGACCTGTATAACGCAGGATGGAAATCACAGTTTGTCAGCGGTCTCATGATGCCGATCACCAACCTGATCGGAAATGTCGGTTATGTGGGCTGTGTTGTGCTGGGCGGATATCTTTCCATACATAACGGACTTGCGATCGGCGACATTCAGGCATTTATCTCCTATGTACGTTCCTTCAATCAGCCGATCACCCAGACTGCTCAGATCATGAATGTACTGCAGAGCACTGCCGCTGCCGCAGAACGGGTCTTTGAATTCCTCGAACAGCCCGAAGAAAGTCCCGATCCGGAAGATCCGGTATCGATCCGGGATGAAACCGGTGAGATCGCCGTACGGGGCAATGTGGACTTTGAGAATGTCTGTTTCGGGTATAACCCGAATGAGATCATCATTCATGATTTCAGCACTTCCATTAAGGAAGGACAGCAGATCGCAATCGTCGGACCGACCGGTGCCGGAAAGACGACAATCGTCAAGCTTCTGATGCGTTTCTATGAACTTAACAGCGGTACGATCCGGGTAGACGGCATTGACACCCGGAAGCTTCGCCGCAATGATCTGCGGGATGCCTTCGGTATGGTACTTCAGGACGCATGGCTCTCTTCCGGAACCGTGATGGAAAACATCCGGTACGGACGGATGGATGCGAGTGATGAGGAAGTGATCCGGGCTGCGGATGCCGCCTATGCAGACCACTTTATCCGCACCCTGGAAAACGGCTACGATACGGTCATCAATGAAGAGTCCACAAACATCTCCCAGGGCCAGAAACAGCTGCTGACGATTGCCAGAGCGTTCCTGAGTGATCCGAAGATCCTGATTCTCGATGAAGCGACCTCTTCCGTCGATACCCGTACGGAGACCCTGATCCAGAAAGGCATGGAAAATCTCATGAAGGGACGGACCAGCTTTGTGATTGCACACCGTCTGTCCACGATCCGCAATGCCGACATGATCCTGTGTATGGATCACGGTGATATTGTGGAAGTCGGCACCCATGAGGAGCTCCTGGCAAAAAACGGATTCTACGCAAATCTCTACAATTCGCAGTTCGCAGATGTCTGATACACAGGCCGGAAAAAACCGGCCTTTTTGATTGAAACTATTTTCAGAAAAATCCCTGAAATATTCAGGTACAGTTTTGGTAGAATAGTTTTTTATAGGAGGGAGTTATTATGAAGCTCATAACACCGAAGGGATATGATCCAGTCCTGTCGATTCGTGAAACCCAGGAAGCGATCAAATATATCCG
>JAEEPV010000257.1 GCA_016284975.1 Solobacterium sp. | reverse complement strand
TTCCGTATCATCCGGAAGCTGTTCGACATCACCTTCACCAACCGTCATCTCATCGTTTTCTGCCGGTGTCGGTGTCGGGTTGTTCCGGTTTTCAACAGCCTGTCTCAGACTCTCCGCAAGTTCCGCATCGATCGGTTCGCTGACAAGCTGAATAACCGGTGCCTCCATGGAACTGGTTTTGGTTTCGATCACATAGACGAAGTTATTTTCCGTATCTTTGTTCTGATTGAATACGTGAACCTCAAGATCATACATCTTTTTCCCGTTGTTCTGGGTAAAGTAGGTTCCCGGGTTCAGGACAGAAGTAACCGCACTGTATACCTGTTCTGCACTGGACTTGGCACTTTCCGCATCCGCGCTGTCGCTGATATCCGCATAGACGCGCAGTGTTCCGGTTGCCAGGTTCGTAAACGTATTCTCAACTCCTCCAACCCCTTTTACCGCAGATTCAACCTTGGAAAGATCAGCAGAAGTAATTGCCGGATCCAGATCATCCTTGTACCGATCACCGAGAATCGGTTTGCCGGTATCCATTGCGGCAGAAAGGAGAATAATGCCGAGAATAATAAACGGCAGTAAAAACAGCACAAGTGCGACCCAGAAAATAATCACGGTGCGCTTGTTTTCTTTTGTCCTTCTGGACGATGTCTTTTTTCTGACCTGCCCGCTGCCGATAGTACCGGAACTCTGGGTGGTCCTGGTTTTAGTTTTCTTCGTTGTTGCCATATACTGCTTTATTTTAGCCTGTGCGCCAAATTATTTCTACAATCTATTTCTCATTCCGGTTTTCCGAACTGTTCGATAAATGCGTCTTCGGAAAGGATCGCAATTCCAAGCTGCTGAGCTTTCCGGTTCTTGCCGGAAGTGCTGGTGACATCATTATTGATCAGATAGGAAGTGCTTCCGGATACCGAACCGGTCACTTTCCCGCCCTGTGACTCAATATAAGCCTTTAACTCATTACGATTTTTAAAGGTATTTACATCACCGGTCACCACAAAGGTCAGGCCCTTGCAGCGGTCGCCGCCCGGTGTCGTTTCACTTTCCTGTACCTGGATCTCCCGGAGGAGATTCTCCAGAATCTGCTGGTTTTCCGGGTTCTTTGCCCAGGTTATGAAGGCTGCACTCTTTTCCGGTCCGATTCCGTCAATGTGAGAGAAGAAATCTTCGGTTTCTGCCGTTTGCGCTGCCTGAAACAGTTCCCGGAAGGAGTACGCACTAAGCAGTTTCTTTGCGACATCCGGTCCGACCAGCGGAATACACAGCGCAAAGATTACCCGGATATCCGGTACGGATCTTGCCTTTGCGATGGAAGCGGAAAGATTATCCGCACTCCTGATGCCAAATCCTTCCAGTTGTGCAATCTCATCATGATGATCGCCAAGGCGGTAAATATCCGCATACTCTTTGATCCATCCCTCATTGATAAAGCGGTCCAGTGTCTGTTCAGAGATCCCGTCGATATCCATACCCGCCTTTGAGACAAAGCGGGTGAATTTTTTAAGCTGTTTCGCCGGGCATTCTTCATTCGTACAGCGCAGGGTTTTCGTTTTGCTGATTTTGCTTTCCCGAACCGTCGTCGGACTGCCGCAGACCGGGCACTGTGAAGGAATCTCAAATGCACCTTCGGTCTTACTGACATGAATAACCTTCGGAATGATCTTATTTGCCTTGATGACCGATATAACGCTTCCCTTACCGCCGATCCCGAGCCGCTCGCACTCACTGATGTTGCAGAGACTGGCACGCTTCACCGTTGTTCCTTCGATCTCCACCGGATCAAATACCGCAACCGGATTGATTGAAATCGGTGCACAGCTCCATTCGATATGATCCAGTACGGATTCCACTGCCTCATCCTGCCATTTGAAGGCATAGCCGGCTCTTGTCGCATGATGCCCGGTTACGCTTCCGGTCGCCGCATAAGCGGTATCGTCGTATCCGATTACCAGGCCATCGACCGGATACGGATTGATTCCGTCGGTAACCTTTTTCGTCCAGCGCTCGATTGCTGCCGTCACATGTTCATTGTCCGGATCCTCGATCTTCTCCCGTTCTACGGAAGTGAATCCCTGCTGATCCAGCCAGTTCATCCGCTCACCCCAGGAATTGATTTCCTCTTCCAGATAGACCAGCGTAAACGGGATCCAGTGTATATGGCGCTTTTTTACTTCTTCCACATCTTTCAGCGTCATCGAACCGGATGCGAGATTTCTCGGATTGGCGTAGTCTTCTTCCGACTCCAGAAGGAACGCCTCAAAATCTGCATAGGAGATCACTGCCTCACCGCGAATCACAAGATGTCCCTGATAGGAGATCTTCTGCGGGATTCCCTGAATTCCTGCGGACAGGTGTGTAATATTCGTGCCAATATGCCCATCGCCCCGTGTTACGATCTTTGACAGCTTTCCGTTGTCATAAGTAACTACCAGGGTCAGTCCATCCAGCTTCCAGGAGACCCAGATCGCTCTTCCGTCCGCCCACTTCACCAGTTCTTCCGGTTTCTTTGTTTTTGCCAGCGAAAGGGCCGCAAATTCGTGCGGTTCCTTCTGACCTGCCACATTATCCGCAGAGACATTGACGGTCGGGCTGTCCGGCAGAACGATTCCGGTTTCTGCTTCCAGTACCTTGAGTTCATCAAACAGCGCATCCCACTCAAAGTCCGTCATCTCTTCCGCCAGACCGTTGTAATATGCTTCAGATGCGTGATTGAGCCGATCCGCCAGTTCCCGCATCTTTTTCATTTTGTCTTCGTTCATAAAGCCTCCTGAATACATCCATTTTACTTGATTCTGACAATGCCGTCTCTGCCCTTACCTCAGGAACAGAGCGAGATGTGTCCTGCTTTTTTCATGTCTGCGGCGTGGATTTTCAGATCGCTCTGCGTATGTATTATTGAAACTGAACTATTGAACAGTAGGAGATGACAATGAACGAAAAGAAATTATGTTTGGATGAACTGGAAAGTGTCAGCGGAGGCACAAGAGAACAGACTCAGGAGATTGTTGAGCTTTACAACAAATATAATCCCGACAGTCCGTCGGGGGGCTATTCTCCCGATGTTCTGAAATGGATCTGTGACCTGATGGGTTATCGCTACGATTCCTTTGAACACCCGGTTATTCATAACCGTCCTTACTCAAACTCGTATGATATTCCGGATCGCGGCACGATGGATCACCGCCAGTTCATGAAGCTTCTGAACGAAAAGATCACGGAACGTTATGGCTGAAAGAACAAAGTGGCTTAAGGTAATCAAAACCTTAAGTCATTTTTATTTACAGCTATTCTTTAAGCAAGAGATTCAAGTATGCCTATTGCGGGAACCGCCATAAAAATCGTCATGATCAGCCGAAACACTGATACTTCGATGAGGTTTGAGCAGGCTTTACCTGGATAAGGGGTGAGACTGCTTACGGGACGAAACATAAAGAAACCAGGATCCGCAGCAGACGAACCCTGGCCTACAAAACACAACAAGCAATTTCGAACTTACTTGAAGTACACGCATATATGCGTTTAAATTTTAACCCGATTTTTACGCCTTTTGGTCGTGGTTT
>JAEEPV010000028.1 GCA_016284975.1 Solobacterium sp. | reverse complement strand
TGAACGCGCTTCATCCGATCGAGATGAAGAAGGCGAAGGGAATCAAAAACATTCTGATCCATCTGTATACCTATATCATCGTCGGACTTGCCTTCATGCCGCAGCTGTATGTCATGTACTGCAGCTTCCGTGCGACCAGCGGTAAGATCTTTGTTCCGGGCTTTGCGTTAACAAGCTATCAGAAGATAGCCAGTGATGTTCCGCTGGCAGTCAAGAATACCTTCGTCATCGGTCTGATTGCGCTTGCGGCGGTTATCCTGCTGGCGATTCTGATCGCATATCTTGTTGTACGCAGACGTTCGAAGCTCAATGACGCAATCGACACCGCTTCCATGATCCCGTATATCATTCCGGGTTCTGTCGTCGGTATCGCGCTTGTCATCGCGTTCAACCGCAAGCCGCTGGTTCTGACCGGAACGGCGTTCATCATGATCGTTGCGCTGTGTATCCGACGAATTCCGTATACGATTCGCTCCTCGGTTGCGATTCTGCAGCAGATTCCGATTACCGTAGAAGAAGCAGCAATCTCTCTTGGATGTTCCAAACTGGAAGCGTTCTTTAAGGCAACGGTACCGATGATGGCGAACGGTGTTCTTTCCGGCGCGATCCTGAGCTGGGTCACGATCATCACCGAGCTCTCCACCGGTGTTATCCTGTATAACCGAAGTACGATCACCCTGACACTTTCAATCTATACGATGGTATCGCGAGGCTCAGATGGTCCGGCCGCCGCATATGCGACGATCCTGAATGTGCTTACGGTCATCTCGATGCTCGTATTCCTGCGCTTCTCCAAAAACAAGGACATCTCATTCTGAACGGTTTCAAAAAAACGTATTCTTCAGGAATGTTCTTCCGGGAATACGTTTTCTTTATTGTTTATCAATCTGGATCGTTTGGATACCGGAGTCCGGCATCTTTACGCAAAGCACACATCGTTTGAACGGTGTCGAGAATCAGTGAATGTCTTGAATCGATCTCTTCTTTTCGATCTTCCAGGAACAGCCGTGTCAGTTCCTGTATTTCATAGTACCAGCGGTCTGTTTCGTCCTGCTTATTGAAGGTTTCATCCGTTTCCTTTGTTACTACCCGAACCTCCAGAATTGCCTGCGGGCCGCCGGAAACGTAGATATATCCATTCTCACCATGGATCTGGAAGCTGTTTTCACCCCAGGTATCCTTGGCGCCGCAGAGTTCAGCCTTAAAATCCGGATAGCTCAGCAGGGCGATTCCAGATGTGTCGCATCCGACCGGTTTCAGGATATTGGCATAATATGCAACGTTTTCCGGAGCACCAAAGAGGGCAGTACACAGGATTACATTATAGAAATTGATATCCATGAGGGCGCCTCCGGCCATCTGCGGATTGAAAATATTCGTTACTTTTCCCTGCAGAAGAGCGTCGTAACGGCTGGAATACTGACAAAAGCTTCCCTGAATCAGACGTATACGTCCGATCTTCGGCAGCTGTTCCTTCAGGATCTTATAGTTTGGAAGAAAGG
This sequence comes from Solobacterium sp., assembly GCA_016284975.1. Lineage (GTDB taxonomy): Bacteria > Bacillota_I > Bacilli_A > Erysipelotrichales > Erysipelotrichaceae > Bulleidia. Next base: position 1,247 of record JAEEPV010000028.1, on the reverse strand, counting down.
TAGTAGGGGCGGTTTCAACCAGATACAGTCCTTTTTCTTCCGCAATTCTTATAAGTTCTTCCGCCTGAGCCTCCGTTGTGCAGAACGGCTTCTCACACCAGACATGCTTGCCGGCAAGCAGTGCCTTTTTTGCCTGTTCATAATGAAGCAGATTTGGGGAGGCGACATAAACGGTATTGACGTTTTCATCTGCCATCAGCTGATCGAGATCGGTATAAACCACATCGCAGTCATATTCCGATGCCAGTTCTCTGCCTTTTTCCTCTGTTCGGGAATACACCGCCGCAAGCGTTACACCCTCGGTGCGTTTTACATTGTTGAGAATGTAGTGAACGATAAATCCGGATCCGATGGTTCCAAGCCGTACTTCTTTCATCAGCCATACCTCCTGTGACTTTCTTTCGCTGCTGCCGTCGCTTCTTCAAGGATCTCGAGCACGCGGACAACTTCTTCATCTTTGATGCATTTTTCGCCGGTTCCATTCATTGCCGCAAACAGGCTGTCATAGACCCGCTCGTAATGCGCACATCCGACCGGCCATTGTTCCGTAACCGTATTGCCGTTTTCATCTTTATAGACCAGTGTTCCCCAGCGCTCTTTCACAGCCGGTTCCCGGTTGATCACATGCCGGCCAATGACTTTTTTCTTACCGGAGTTATGCAGTACCGGCGGAAGGGAGAAGCTGCCATTGGTGCCATGCAGGATGAATCTTGGCTGATCGAGGAGCACGCACATGGAAGTGCTGATCGTCACTTTCGAATTGCCATAGAAGAAATCGATATCAAAGTAGTCATCTCCGCTTGACGGATGCGCGATGGAACGCACATCATAGCGTACCTGATCCGGCATGCCGAAGTAACCAATGATCTGATCGGTCGTATGTACGCCAAGGTTATACAGTGTACCGAGCGTATCGTACCAGCCGTTGGGACGGAAGTAGTCATAATGACCTTCCAGGCGCACCACGGTTCCGATCCTGCCGCTTTCAATGACTTCTTTTAAGGCGAGAAAGTCTGCGTCGAATCGGCGGTTCTGGTTCGGCATACAGACAAGACCTTTCTCTTTTGCAAGGGCAAATACTTCCCGAGCCTCAGCTGCGGTCGGCGCAAACGGCTTTTCTACCAGGCAGTGCTTGCCGGCATTCAGGATCTGTTTTGCGTAAGGCACATGGAAGGCATCCGGTGCACTGACAACGACAAGATCCACTTCCGGATCATTCAGTATGTCATTGAAATCTGTGGTGAATT
>JAEEPV010000256.1 GCA_016284975.1 Solobacterium sp. | reverse complement strand
GGGGAAGATGCGGAAGTAAAAATTGCCTATCAGTCCTGTGTTTCTGTGGACGGTGATCTGGAAGCTTCTCTGAAGGTCATGTATGAATCGTCGCGGGAAAAAGATTATGGTTTCCGCAGCACCGGAAACGGCATTCACCGGGAAGATATCACATTTACGATGAATGATGTCGATGTGATCACCTGTGCCTCTCAGGGGCAGAAACGGATGATCCTGTTAAGTTTCAAACTGGCAATCCTGAGCTACATTGAAGCCGCCAGCGCAAAAAAAGCAGTTCTCTTGCTGGATGATGTTCTGTCCGAACTGGACCGGAACCGGCAGAAAACACTGATGTCACTGATCAGCAGTTCGGTTCAGTGCATTATTACAGGAACAGAAATACCGGAATTTATCAGTAAAGATCAGCTGAGAGAATTCCGCATCGATCAGGGAAAACTGATCAGGGAGGCAGCGCATGAGTGAAGCAGAAAAGAACGAAATGAATGAAGTAAGCACGGATAGCTATGATATTCATGTAGATCATGAATACAGCGACAGTGACATTCAGGTACTGGACGGACTGGAAGCCGTGCGCAAGCGCCCTGGTATGTATATCGCAAGCACCAGCTCCAAGGGACTTCATCATCTTGTATGGGAAATCGTAGACAACGGCATCGACGAAGCGATGGCGGGTTATGCGGATACCGTCAAGGTCAGTGTGGACAAAGACAACATCATTACGGTTGAGGATAACGGCCGCGGCATGCCTACCGGTGTCAATGAGAAGACCGGTAAATCCACAATTGAAACGATCTTTACCGTTCTTCATGCCGGCGGTAAGTTCGGCGGCGGTGCCTATAAGGTATCCGGCGGTCTGCACGGTGTCGGCGCATCGGTCGTCAACGCTCTGTCAGAATGGCTGGAAGTAACCGTATTTCATGACGGCAAAGCCTATTTTGTACGATTTGAAAACGGCGGTCATGCGAAGGAACCGCTGAAGGTCATCGGAGACTGTGATTCAAAGAAACAGGGATCTCTGATCCGGTTCAAGGCAGATCCGCTGATCTTTACCGAAACAACCGTCTATGATCACGATGTACTGAGAGACCGTCTGCGTCAGCTCGCATTCCTGAACAAGGGAATCCGTCTGGAATTCCTGGATGAGCGGGAAGAAGATGAAGCCAAACGCTTCCATTCGTTCTGCTACGAAGGCGGTCTGAAAGAATATGTAAAATACCTGAACCGGCATCGGACGGTGATCCATCCGGATGTGATCTACTGTGAAGGACATGAACAGGGCATTGAAGCGGAAGTTGCGGTACAGTACAACGACGGCTATCAGCCCAATGTATATACCTTCTGCAATAACATCAACACGGCAGAAGGCGGAACCCATCTGGAAGGCTTCAACCTTGCGCTGAACCGGATCATTAACAAATATGCCCGGGAAAACGGATTTCTGAAGGAAAAGGATGACAACCTGACAACGGATGACTGTAAGGAAGGCATTACCGCAGTTATCTCTGCCAAACATCCGGATCCCCAGTATGAAGGACAGACCAAGACAAAACTTGGAAACAGTGAAGTACGGAAGATCGTATCGGATATTTTTGGTGCTCAGCTGGAACGGTTTCTTCTGGAAAATCCGGATCAGGCAAAAATCATTATCGAAAAAGCTGCCCTGGCTTCCCAGGCCCGGATGGCTGCCAAGAAGGCAAGAGAACTTACCCGCCGCAAAAACGTGCTGGAAGTCAGCTCTCTGCCCGGCAAACTGGCAGACTGTTCTTCCAAAGACCGGACGATCAGTGAAATCTATATCGTCGAGGGTGACTCCGCCGGCGGCAGTGCCAAGCAGGGCCGGGATTCTCACTTCCAGGCAATTCTTCCTTTGCGGGGTAAGATCCTGAATGTGGAAAAGGCCAGACAGGCACGTGCGTTTGAAAATGCAGAGATTCGTTCCATGATCACCGCATTCGGATGCGGGGTATTGGATGAAGTGGATCTTTCCAAGCTGCGCTATCACAAGATTGTCATCATGACCGATGCCGACGTCGATGGCGCCCATATCCGGACATTGTTACTGACGTTCTTCTACCGCTACCTGCGGCCGATCATTGAACAGGGCTATGTATACATTGCGCAGCCGCCTCTTTATAAAGTTCAGAAAGGCCAGGCAGTCCGGTATGCCTATACCGACCATCAGCTGGAAGTAATCAAGAGCGAAATGGGAGGCGGACTTGGCATTCAGCGATACAAGGGTCTTGGTGAGATGAACCCGGAACAGCTCTGGGAAACAACGATGGACCCGAAGAACCGTACGCTGATCCGTGTCACGATCGATGATGCGGAAGCGGCAGATATGAACTTCTCGATGTTAATGGGAGAAGAAGTCGAACCGCGTAAGAACTTCATTATTGAAAATGCAAACTTCGTACAGAATCTGGATATTTAGAAGGAGGTCAGACAATGGCAAAAGAAGATTATATGGAATTTGACGAGTCTGAGTTTGACCCGGGAAATATTACAGAAACGGAATTATCCAAGGAGATCCGCCGCGACTTTCTGGATTATTCCATGTCGGTTATTGTGGCGCGTGCCCTGCCGGATGTTCGCGACGGTCTGAAACCGGTTCAGCGGAGAATCCTGTTCTCCATGAACGAGATGAACAACGGTCCGGATAAACCCTATAAGAAGTGTGCACGTATCGTCGGTGATACCATGGGTAAATATCACCCGCACGGTGACTCTTCCATTTACGGCTCTCTGGTATACATGGCACAGCCCTGGAATATGCGGGCAGTACTGGTAGACGGTCACGGAAACTTCGGATCCATGGACGGTGACGGTGCCGCAGCGATGCGATATACCGAAGCGAGAATGTCCAAAATCGCAGTGGAAATGCTCAGGGATCTGGACAAGGATACCGTCGACATGCAGGACAACTATGACGGAGAAGAGAAAGAACCGACCGTTCTTCCTTCCCGTTTCCCGAACCTGCTGATCAACGGCTCCAGCGGTATTGCGGTCGGTATGGCAACCAACGTAGCACCGCACAATATGGGAGAAGTGATTGACGGCATCTTCGCAGTTATGGATAACCCCGACATTACAACGGTCGACCTGATGTCCCATATCAAGGGACCGGATTTCCCGACCGGCGCGTATATCCTTGGCCGCAGTGGCATCCGCAATGCGTTTGAAACCGGACGGGGAACCGTGATCATGCGGGCGAAGACGAATGTGGAAGAAATGGCCAACGGCAAATCCCGCATCATCGTGTATGAGCTGCCCTACATGGTCAATAAGGCTTCTCTTGTGGAACGGATCGCGGCACTTGCCCGTGACAAACAGATCGAAGGAATCACCGATCTCAGGGATGAGTCCAATATGAAGGGCATCCGCATCGTCATTGAACTGAAGAAGGATGTTCAGCCGGAAGTACTGCTCAATCAGCTGTACCGGATGACACCGCTGCAGTCAAACTTTGCGGTAAACAATGTCGTACTGATCAAGGGTGCTCCGAAACAGGCCGGCATGATTGAAATCCTGAAGGAATATATCAGCTTCCAGGAAGAGGTCATTGTCCGCAGGACACAATACGATCTGAAAAAGGCAGAAGAACGTGCCCATATCCTGGAAGGATTACGAATCGCGGTGGATAATCTCGATGCGATCATCCATACCATCCGTAATTCCAGAGATGCGGCAGAAGCGATGCCGCGACTGATGGAAGGCTTTGGACTGAGTGAGATTCAGGCAAAGGCAATTCTGGATATGCAGTTCAGAAGACTCACCGGTCTTGAACGGGAGAAGATCGAAAACGAATATCAGGAACTGCTGATCAAAATCACAGACTTCAGGGATATTCTGGCAAACCACAGCCGTGTGGAAGCGATCCTCAAGGAAGAACTGACGGTGATCCGGAACAAATACGGAGACGAGCGCAGATCGGAGATCATCGATGCGACTGCGGATATGGAAGATGAAGATCTGATTCCGGTCGATGATGTGATCATCACCCTTTCCGAGAACGGATATATCAAACGGATCCCGCGTTCCACCTACAAAGTGCAGAACCGCGGCGGCAAAGGCATCAAGGGAATGACACTGAACGAAGACGATGTCATCGATCAGTTTGTCGGAATGTCCACACATGATTATGTCCTGTTCTTTACCAACCGGGGACGGGTATTCCGTCTGAGAGGCTTCAATGTACCGGAATACAGCAGAACCTCCAAAGGCATTCCGGTCGTGAACCTGCTTCGGCTGGATAAAGAAGAAAAGATCCGGGCAATCGTTCCGTATTCAAAAGACGATACGGCGCACGGACTGTTCTTTGTGACAAGCAACGGACTGGTCAAGAAAGTCAAAGTCGAAGAGTTTGAGAATATCCGTGTCAACGGAAAGATCGCCATTACCTTACGCGAAGGCGATGAACTTGCGTTTGTCAAAGCAACCAGCGGAGATGCCAATATCATCATTGCGGTCGATAACGGCAAGGCGGTACGCTTCCATGAAAGCGGCATCCGTCCGAGCGGACGTACGGCAATGGGCGTCAAGGGTGTGAATACCGATGGCGGGAAAGTCATTGGCATGGCAACCTCGGAAGAAGGACAGCAGATCCTGACGGTAACGGAAAACGGATACGGCAAAAAGTCGGATCTGCAGGAATACCGTATGACCAATCGCGGCAGCAAAGGTGTCAAAGCCATGAATATTACCGATAAAACCGGTAATCTTGTCTGCCTGAAAGCAGTCAACGGTTCGGAAGACTGCATGATCATGACGGATGACGGCATCATTATCCGCATCTCTTTGAATCAGGTCAGCAGTCTGGGAAGAAATTCCCAGGGTGTTCGGGTAATCAAGACCGCAGAGGGATCCAGAGTATCCACGGTTGCGATCGTCGATCCGGATTCGGAAGAAGATGGACCGGAAGAACCTGCAGAAACCGGTGAGAGCTCCCCTGCTGAACCGATGCCACAGGAAGAGACGGCAGCCGATAACGCATCAGACAGTGAAGAAGTGGCCGAATAACGGTCCTTCTTTTTTTCTTGTGATATTCCTGTATCGTCGCTTAAAACGGGATGGATTTGAGGTAAAGTAATCTATATAGTGGTTCATTCGGAATGTCAGAGAATGTGAAACAGGAAACAGAGGAAAGCCGGAAGCCGCAGGAGAAAAGCGGAACCTGGCTGGATCACGCGGTTACGATTCTTGTGGAATCCTACCGGGTTTTCCTGCGCAATGACATGAGTGTGTTTTCCGGTTATACCGCACTGTATATGTTGATGGCGATGGTGCCGTTTTTTGCGCTTGCGGCAGGAATGATCAACTTTCTTCCGGAAGAAGTTCTCAAAGAGATTATTGATATGTTCGTGAGTATGCTTCCTGGTATACCTGAGGTCAAGGCATTCGCAGGCAGTCTGCTTGCCCTGGTCAGTCCCGAAGGCGGCGCAGTCGTCGTTTCCATTTCCCTGATCTCCCTGTTATGGTCTGCGTCAAAGGGTGTTTCGGCACTCCAGCTTGGACTGATGCGGATCAGCGAAAATGAACAGCCATATGTCAAACGGACAATCTTTTCGCTGTTTTATACTTTCCTCTTTATTCTTCTGATCCCTTCTCTTCTGATATTCCAGGTTCTTCGGAGTCTGTTGCTGGACTTGGGAGATTTACTGGCCAGAG
>JAEEPV010000027.1 GCA_016284975.1 Solobacterium sp. | reverse complement strand
GTACCAGTTTTTTTCCAGTTCGGTTTCCTCGTTCCAACTGATCTGGAATCGTTCCTCACTTCCATCGAGTTTTACCCATTCCGGATCTTCTGCAGTACGTCTTACAACCGTTCCGTTTGCCGCATATCGGCGGAGTTCCTGAAATTGTTCTTCCGTAATTTCTTTTTCAATTTCATGCCGGTCTTCGGCGTCTGTATAATCCGCGGTAAGCATATTCTTCCCATCTTCTTCACGGATATCAAAGATGAAATTGTGTTCCATGGATTCTCCGCTGCCGGAATAACAGAAGCCGTTGATTGTTTCCTCATCGATCTGCTTTTCTTTTTCTGCCGGAAAATAATCTTTGATCACAAAGATATCACTGTATCCCTGACAGACTGCGGTATCGCTGATCAGGGCTGTTACCTGATAGCGCATCGGTCCGTAATAGTCTTTTTCCTGCGCATACCATGCGATCCATTTCATACCGGAATAAGACTCATACGTGATCGTTTCTTCTCCGATCCGATCAACTGCTGCACCTCCATCCTTTCCGCTGACTGCCTCCATCACGATCTGATACTGCACATCTCCTTCTTCTGGTTTTTCCCAGCGTATCGATGGCGCATGTGCTGCCGGATCGGTTTCGATCACCAGCGGTTTCAGTGTGGTATTCGGTTTTGTACATCCTGCGAGCATCATAACAACCGCAGCGATTCCGTTTCGTTTCTTCATAAATTCTTCAGCTTCATCCGGATGATCTGAACGGATGTTTCACCGGCTTTGAGAATCGGTTTCACAACACCGTCATAGTTGATTCCGTTTGGAAAATATTCCGGTTCAAAACAGACTGCCGCATGTTTATGATACAGTTTGTTATTCTTTCCGTTTGTATCAAGGAAGTTTGCAGTATATACATGCATTCCGGGAAGATTTGATTCCACCGTCAGCTGCAGTCCCCCTGCCGTGCATACCGCAAAGGTCCGCATCCCTTCTCCATCCACTGCCCAGTGATGATCATATCCGCGGTTCATGACAAGCTGCGGATCCGGATCGTCGATTTCTTTTCCCAACGGTTTGGGACTGCAGAAATCAAACGGTGTTCCTTCTACCGATAACAGCGGAAGCTGTGAGATGCCGTCTTCGGAATCCAGCGCATACTTCTGTGCAGGAATCATGACCTCATGTGCCCGAATCGTTTCACTGCCGTCAAGGTTGTAGTAATTATGATTCGTCATCGCAAACAGCGTATCCTGATCGAGCGCTTTTCCCTCTGCTTTCATCTCGACACCATCTTCCAGCAATGTATACGTTACCGTTACATCCAGTGTTCCCGGAAAACCTTCTTCTCCATCCGGACTGATCCGATGGAAGATCACGGAATTATCGGTTTCCCTGGCATCATACATCACCCGGTCAAATCCTTTCGTTCCGCCATGTAAATTATTGTTTCCGCTGTTGTTTCCCAGCTTCCATACGTTATCATTCAGTTTGAATTCCGCGTTTTTGATGCGGTTGGCAGTACGGCCGATAAATCCTCCGATATGCGCATCATGTGCAATATATCCCTCAATACTGTCAAAACCCAGAAGAATATCTCTTCCGGTTTTCCTGTTGATCAGGGATACCATTGTCGCTCCATAATCGGAAAAGGATGCCTTTACGGCCTCATTTTCCAAGGTATAAAGAAAAACCGCTTCTCCCTTTTCATTTTTTCCGAATGATTGTTTTGACATGCGATTGCCTCCTGCTAATCTGTATGGTTCAACTGTATCATATGAAGAGCGGATTTCTGCGCCGGGACTGTGAAAAAACGGAAAGAAACCTCTTTATTCTGTATTCTGAGCAAATGAAACCGATTTCTGTGTAAAACTTTTCAATTGTTAAGCCAAATATCTTTCTTCACAAAGCCTTTTCCACGCAGTTTTCACAGAACATACATAAAAGTTTTCCACAGTTGTGGAAAACTGTGTGTTTCCTTGAAAACGTGATATTTATGCGGTTTTTTGATGTTAATAACTTTTCCGGTTTCGAGGGTATTTCAAATTTTATCAACAGTTTTCAGCAATTTTCAGGATGGGTATAATTTATCCACATTTTTATCCCCATTAAATTTTGTTGAAAACTGTGGATAACTCCTGATATCTGCGTGGTATCCCTGTTATCTCATAAAATGCGATGTGGATAATTTTTTTATCAACAATTTTCATGTGGATTTTCATAACACTCCGCCCTAAAATTTGAGTACACGCTTATCAGGGGATAACTTTTATGACGTATCACAAGGACCAGTATCTGGCCACGGTGTGGAGCCAGGTACTCGAATATTTACTGAGCAACGGAACGATTGATTCCGCATTGATTGAAATGTTTTTCCGGCCTTCCTGGCTGGCAGAACTCAATGATTCCAAAGCCATTGTCATTACGCAGAATATTATTGCTCGACAGGTTATGAATCAGAATGCGGATATGATCAGTGCCGCACTTATGGATTTAAAGTATGCCGACAGACCGCTGCCGGTGGAATTCATGCAGGAGAGCGAATTTGCCACCCGGCTGAAAACCGAACCGATCCTTTCTGAATTTGAAACAGACACGGAGTTTTCCTCCATGCCGATTCAGCCGGACCGTACCTGTGAGAATTTTGTCGTCGGTGACTGCAACCGCGAAAGCCATGCGGCTTCGCTTGCCTGTGCCTGTAATCCTGGAAAATATTTTAATCCGTTATTTATCTACGGAAATTCCGGTCTTGGCAAAACACATCTGTTGATGGCAATCGGCAATTATGTGCAGAAGAATTATCCGAACAAGAAAATCTATTATATTGAATCCTTAAAGTTTGTCGACAAGGTTGTAAAGGCCATTCAGAACAATAAAATTGATGCCTTCAAACAGTATATTTCCTCCATGGATGTACTGCTGGTGGATGATATTCAGTTTCTTGCCGGCAAGGAAAAGAGTCATGAGATTTTCTTTTCCATCTATAACGAATTAGTCAATAATCACAAGCAGATCTGCATCGCTTCCGACCGCCAGCCCAAAGAAATCAAAGGCCTGGAAGAACGTCTGATCAGCCGTTTTTCCAGTGGTCTTCCGGTCGGCATCGATTCTCCGGAATTTGAGACCAGTAAGGCAATCCTGCAGATGAAGATCAAAAACAGCGGCAACGACATTGAAGATGTGGAAGATGAAGCCCTTACCTACATCGCTTCCAATTTCTCGGGAAATGTCAGAGATCTCGAAGGTGCCTGGAACCGTGTTCTTTTCTACGCCATCATGTTTCAGAAAGATACCGGCGTGATCCGCTTTGAAACGGTTGTCAATGCCCTGAAGAATCAGGCAGTCGTATCCGATCGAACCGGTCTT
>JAEEPV010000255.1 GCA_016284975.1 Solobacterium sp. | reverse complement strand
GCTTATGGGTCTTTCCACGGATCCAAAGCAGGGCACGGCTGAAGACTATGCGGTTTCCTATGAACGGTTGGATTTTCTGAAGGATATAAGCTGGATTGATGATATCGGAAAATCGATTAACATTACACGCGCCTTCACCAATCCGATGAACGGTGAGCAGTCACTGGCTTTCTGCAACAAGATTACACTGCGGGATTCGGAAAGCGGAAATCTCAAGGATATGGTCCTGCTGCGTGTAATTCCAATCTCCGAACTTGAGAAGAAATGGGTTTTTCCGCAGGAAGAGTTTTCGAACGCAGAGCTCTCTATGATCGATGCGGACGGGGCTTATATTCTCAAAGGCTACAGCTTTAAAAACTCCAGCTTTTTTGAATTTTATAAATCTTATAATCCAACAGATCCCACATCATCAAAAGAGTTGTTTGAGAGAATCACTTCATCAACAGGATTTATTTCAATGACCGATTCGCACGGACGGGAGTGTATCCTTACCTTTACCCCTGTAGCTGCTACTGCCGGGTGGACGCTGCTGGGCTTTGTGCCGGCGAAGGATCTCGCAGTAGATATGGAAAACTGGCTGCTGCCCGGAGTCATTTCTGCCGGTCTGCTGGTTCTGTTCCTCTTTGACCTGATCTATATGCAGTATTTAAACAAGCAGCTTCAGGTAGCGGTCAGGGATGCGGAATCTGCAAATAAAGCAAAGACCGATTTCCTTTCCACCATGTCGCATGATATTCGCACGCCTATGAATGCCATCATAGGTCTGACAACCATTGCGGAAAAGAATCTTGGAGATGTGGAATCGACCGGGGAAAGCCTTCGGAAAATCAGCCTTGCCAGCAACCATCTTCTGACACTGATCAATGACATTCTGGATATCTCCAAGGTGGAAACAGGAAAACTGAAACTGAGTCCTCTGACTTTCTCCATTGTGGGAACGGTTGAAAACCTGATAAACATTTCACAGCCAATGATCAAGGAAAAGAACATTGATTTCAGTTTCCATATCAATCATATGGATAAGGAATACCTGCATACAGATCAACTTCGCCTGAATCAGATCTACATCAATATCCTTTCCAATGCCATTAAGTATACGGAGCCTGGCGGACGGGTCACTGTAGATATGTATGAAGAAGAAAGTACAAAACCTGATTGTGTACGGTTGATTTATATTGTGGCAGATTCCGGCATCGGTATGACGCCGGAATTCATGGAGACCATGTATGAACCGTTCTCACGGCAGACCGACAGCCGTGTAAACAGTATTCAGGGAACGGGTCTCGGTCTGGCCATTACAAAACGAATGGTCGATCTTATGGACGGTACAATTGATTGTCAGAGTAAGCAGGGTGAGGGAACAACCTTTACGGTTGCGCTGGATATCCCGGTAGCTGACAAACAGCTGGATGATATTCATCTTAATCAGGTTGATGTTCTGATTGCGGCTGATGATGAAATATTCCTGAAGACATCGGCGGATGAACTGGAATCGCTTGGCGCGAAAGCGGAACTGGCACGCAGTGGTGCAGAAGCTCTAGAAAAGATTATTCAAAGGCATGGTTCCGGAACGGATTACAGTATTGTGATTCTGGATAAGAAAATACCAGATATGGATTGCATTGAAGTAATTCAAAAGGTCCGTAAGGAGACTGCAGCGGACAAACCGATCCTGCTGGTTTCAGCATATGACTGGTCAGACATCGAGGATCGGGTGAAAGAGGCAGGTGCAAATGGTTTTATCAGTAAACCGATCTTCCGATCCACCTTCTACAATAAAGTCAATGAATTCCTCGATACGGAGACCAGCTCCGCTGAACCGGAAGACGATTATTCCGATCTTAAGGGAATGCATATCCTGATTGCGGAAGATATCGATGTAAACTGGGAAATTATTTCCTGCATGCTTGCCATGTTCGGCATCACAAGTGAACGTGCTGAAAATGGACGTATCTGTGTAGATAAGATGCGCGAAGCGGAAGAAGGAACTTACGATCTGATCTTTATGGATGTACAGATGCCCGAAATGAATGGTCTCGACGCAACCAGAGCAATTCGGAAGCTGGATAATCCATGGGCTTCGTCCATTCCGATTGTTGCGATGACTGCAGATGCATTTTCCGAAAATGTCACAGAATGTCTGAACGCCGGAATGAACGGGCATATTGCAAAACCTATTGATATTAAATTAGTCATCAAGGAGATTCGCCAAATCAAAGAGGAGGAACACAGATGAAAAAGACGATAAAACTGTTATTAGCGGCAATGATGATTCTGGGTCTGACTGCATGCAAGTCAGAAAAGCCGGAGGAAAAGACACCAACGGAGGGCTTCCAGCCATCGCTGGATACTTCCGCAAGCGGTGAAATCAAAGTGGCCGGCGGCTATGACAACTTTGAAGCGCTTGAAACGGAGTTTGACCGTTTCAACGAGTATTATCCCAATGTGAAACTGGAGTTCACGAAGGTTGATGATTATAACAACATGATCGGTACGGTTCTCAACGGAAACGATGCGCCGGATATTTATGTCAGCAACTCCTGGATGTATGGTCGGGACCAGTATAAGTCTTCGTTTGATCATGCGGAGAATCTGGCAGATCCGGCACTTGGTCTTGATCTGGACTGCATCCGCAGCAACATCATTCTGAATACGGATGACGGTACGCTTCCGATGGTTCCTGTTTTCGCGAACACTTACGGTATGCTTGTAAATAATGATCTGTTTGAAAAAGAAGGCCTGAGTGTTCCCACTACCTATCAGGAACTTGTGGATGTATGCAAGGCATTTCGTGAGAAAGGCTATGAAAACCCGCTCATGGGTTTCTCCAAAGAGGAAACAACCTCGCTGTTTACGTTGACGATCTATCCGTTCTTCTGCGGAACAGTAGCGGATGATGCGGAAGCTATCAAAAAACTCAATGCGCTTGATCCTTCGGCAGGCGAGTATATGCGTCCATCTCTTGAGAAGATCGTGCAGTTCCTGAACGACTGCGGCGTAAATCTTGAAGCCTGTGGAGAAATCGAAAACAACTATGATGCGGTAATCCTTCGCTTCTTTGAAGGTGATGTTCCGATGATGACCTGTTCTGGCGATACCGTATCCGGAACAAAGAAACGTGAAAGCCGTTCGGAAGCATTTATTGCCAATCCATTCAAATACACCTTTGTTCCGATTCCCGTATCGGATGATGGCGCTTATTTCCTTGATATGCCGAATCTGCAGTTCTCCGTCGATAAAGAAAGTGAAAATCTGGAAATGGTCAACGAATTCATGCGTTTCCTGATCACATCACCAGAATTGAATGAGATGGCGCATAACAAGGGGCTTATGTCACCGACAAAAGATCTGTCGTTTGATAACATGTATGCCGCATTCGGAAATATTCCGGAATCACGGATTCTGTCACCGGAAGTGTTCGGATTGATGGATGATGCGGTCAAGCAGTTAAGGCAGGCTGCTTACGGGGTTGGAACCGGCACAATGACTATTGATGAGGCCATCGCCGGTTATGGAGCGCTTGCCCAGTAACCTGAACTGTAAAGTACGCCATTAACGCAGTTCGGTCCGAATTCAGGTATTCACCTGATGACATTCAAAACCTGAACTGGTGTTGGGACGTGTCGAAAGAAAACCTCCTCCACTTCAATGCACAACGTGTACAAGTGGAAGGGGTTTTATTCCGGTATCGGCAGATTGTTCGTTTATGCAGGTCAGGCGCTCGTGTGAGTTTGGCACAGCGGATGTCCTGTTTTTCATCGTTATTTGGTTTTTTTCAGCTTCTCTCTGGTTTCTTCACTTTCAAAGGTCAGGCCGTTTGCACGGGTATGCGCACGGGTCTCTTCCATCGGCATCGGTTTTCCGAAATAGTAACCCTGTGCCCGCGTGCATCCGATCTTCTTCAGGAATTCATAGTGTTCCTTTGTCTCGACACCTTCGCAAAGCGGCTCCAGACCCATCTGTTCCGCACCTTTGACGATAAGGGTAAGAAGTCCCGCTGTTTTCGGATTGTGGTCGTAACTGCGCAGGAAGACAAGATCGAGTTTCAATACATCGAAGTTATATTCGGTAAGTGTGTTGAGTGAGGAGTAACCGCTGCCGAAGTCATCGAGCCAGATGTGGTAGCCGGCCTCTTTCAGTTTTTCACATTCCTTGCGGATAAAACCAATGTTGTCATTAAGCACACTTTCGGTGATCTCGATCTCCATCATATCCTTCGGCATATCGTATTCCTGCGTAATACCTTCGATCATCGCGAAAACGTCACAGAGTTCAAAATCAAGACGGGACAGATTGATCGAAACCGGCACGACTGGTTCACCCGCATCTTTCAGACGCCGGTATTCCGCCGCAACCTTGCGGATAACATAGCGGTCCACGGTATGAATGAGATGGAACTGCTCGAGTGTTTCCACGAATTCGCCAGGCGAGATAAGACCGAAGCTTTCATCCTTCCATCGTACCAGTGCTTCATAACCGCAAATCTCTCCGCTTTGTACACGGATGACCGGCTGATAGAACACTTTGAGATATTCCTTTTCGATTGCTTCGTCGATATTGTCAATAATGTATTGCTGGCGGCGGAGACGGTCTCTCAGCATATCATCATATATACAATAGTTAATGTCATGACGATGCTTAACAGCACTGCAGGCAAGGCGCGCATGGTCGCAGGCAAGACCAACTTCCATATACCTGTCATCCATGAAATAGATGCCGGCCTTGATGCGGACATGCTTAACGGGATCCTCTGACATCAGGATGAGATTGTGGACCTTTTCAACCTGTTCTACGATTGATTCCTGTGATCCTGAAGCGCACACCACAAAATGATCGTTGGAGAGGCGGGCAACCGTTCCGTTTTCAAATACTCCGCGGATGATCCTGGCTGTATCGCAAAGCAGTTCATCACCTTTCTGGAATCCGTTCTGTTCATTGAACAGCTTGAAATTTGGAATATCGAAATGGATAATTGAGAGCTCATCTTTCAGTCCTTCCTGCGAGCTCAGAAGCTGCTGGACATGCTGATAGAAATATGACATGTTGTAGAGACCGGTCAATTGGTCGGTTTCTTCATTCATCGTGAGCACTTCCGCTTCCGCAAAGGAGTTCCGGTTTCGATTCAGAAATTCATTCTGATCTACATCGACAATGAATACATAAAAGAAACTCTTTCCTTCCGGATTATGGAGCAGATGACCGAAATCTTCGATGTAGCGAATCACTCCGTCCCTGCGAATAATGCGGTAACGGACATAATCATGGCGTCGCTCGCCGAACATGGTCTGGGCCTGGATCTGGTTCTCGATTTTCTGAAGATCATCCGGATGAACCATTCCCTGAAAGGTTCCTCCTGTCAATTCCAGAAACTGCTCAAATGATTCGCAGCCGTACAGATGAATGACATTTTCATCCGCATAAAGAATCTTTTCCTCTTTGTCGGCATTGTAAATGAATAATCCCCCTGGAAGATCGGGCGGAATATACAGTGTTTTGATGCTTTGACTGATTATCTGATTCATGGTGTTTTCTCTCTTTTTCCTTATTATATGCCTCATGCATTGTAAGGATTTGTCCTATATTCATCCTATTTCAGGAAAGATGAGAACAGGGATATATATCCGGGAAAAAGTATGCATGCAGAAAAACAAAAGCGCCAACCATAGGTAGGTTGACGCCATTAATGAATGTGATTAATGAGGTATATTACAGTGCGGCTTTGATCTTTTTGTAAAGACCTTCACCGTCGAGCTCATATTTCTCCATGAGCGCCTTGTAGTTTCCGCTTTCTGCGAACTGGTCATTCACACCAATACGGACAATGCGGCGCGGGCAGCGGCTGGTGGAGATTTCTGAAATCAGTCCGCCAAGACCTGCAACGATATTGTGTTCTTCTGCGGTGAAGATCAGCTCATGATCTTCGAGGATCTTAACGATGCCTTCTTCATCGCACGGTTTAATCGCACAGATATCAACGACGGTCAGATCAACACCTTCTGCTTTCAGTTTGTCAGCTGCTTCCAGAGCGGACTGTACACATACACCGGTTGCGAAGACTGCAGCTTTTGAACCCTTGCGGAGAATGTTTGCCTTTGTAACATCGATTGCTTCGGATTCATAGACATCTTCGACATTGGCACGACCTAAGCGTACATAGGTCGGCTTGTTGGTTTTAACGATGTGATCGAGTACAGCGCGTGTTTCTTTTTCATCACACGGAACATAGACTTCCATCTCCGGTATGACACGCATCAGGGCGATATCTTCGATTGCCTGATGGCTGACGCCGTCTTCACCGACGGTGATACCGGCATGGGTTCCGCAGATCTTAACATTGAGGTGCGGGTAGGCAACACTGTTGCGAACCTGTTCCCATGCACGACCGGTGCAGAACATTGCGAAGCTAGAAGCGAAGGGGATGAAGCCACTTGCCGCAAGACCTGCTGCGTGTCCGATCATGTCTGCTTCTGCGATACCAAGATCGAAGAAACGGTCCGGTGCAGCCTTCTGAGCGATATTAGTCTTGGTCGCATTCGCAAGGTCTGCGTCCAATACGACGATTTTCGGGTTTTCGACAACGAGCTCGCCGAGTTTTTCTCCGTATGCCTGTCTAGTTGCTTTTGCCATGGTTATGCCTCCAGATCCTTTAGTGCAATAGCTGTTTGCTCTTCATTCGGCGCAGTACCGTGCCATGCGACATTGTTTTCCATAAAGGAAACGCCTTTACCCTTAATGGTCTTGGCAACGATCGCGGTAGGTTTTCCCTTTGTCTCAGCTGCCTCTTTGAAGGCGGCTCTCAATTCATCAAAGTTATGTCCGTCTACATTGATAACATGCCAGCCGAATGCCTTGAATTTCTCATCGAGCGGGTTCGGGCCGATAACTTCATC
>JAEEPV010000254.1 GCA_016284975.1 Solobacterium sp. | reverse complement strand
CTTCCGGATTCGCTGATTCAAAAGCTGAGTCTTCTTCCGGAGGTCGTCTCCATTGTGCAGTCGGTAAATACCGCAAAGCGCCCGGACTATCTGTTCGGTTCAAAAAGCACCGTTCTTTACGGCGAGGAGATGATTACCGTTTCCTTCTGCGGAGCAATCGTCGCACTTACTCCGGAATCCTTTTTCCAGCTCAATCTTGCGCAGGCAGAGGAACTTTATAAAACGGCTGTCTCCAAAATCGATCCCTGCAATATACTGGCAGAAGCCTACTGCGGGGTCGGCGTCATGAGCATCCTTGCCAGAGATAAGGCGCGCAGGGTTTACGGCATCGAAGAAGTACCCGGTGTGATCCGATGTGCAGAAAAGAATACGGAACTCAACCGGGTGCCGAACCTCTCCTTTCTGTGTGCGGATGCGGCGAAAGGACTGAACGAACTGTTGAAGAAAACCGAGGTGGATACACTGCTGTGTGATCCGCCCCGTTCCGGGATGGATGACAATATGATCGAGACGATCCTGCAGTCTTCGATCCGAAAGATCATTTATGTTTCCTGCAACCCGGCAACACTCGGCAAGAATATTCATGATCTGAAACAGGAATTTGATGTCCGTACGGTCATCCCGTTTGATCTGTTCCCAAATACACCGCATGTGGAATCCGTAACCGTACTGACACGCCGGGGAACCAGTGACCGCATCATCAAACGGAAAAAGCGAAAGAAGGAAAATGCATGAACTATACTCTGAAACCAGGCATGCTCGAGATCGAGATTCCCGCTGAATACAATCATCTCGGCATTACGGAATTCATGAAGAATTATCATATTTCCGGCAAAAAACGGAATGATCTGTTTCTTTCTCACGGGATTCTGCTGAACCGGAAGGATGCCTCACCCGCTTCCGTGCTTCACGAAAAAGACCGCCTCACCTTCCGGCTTGAGCAGTCCGAAATCGATTATGCGCCTGCAGATACTCCGTGTGAAGTTATCTATGAAGATGACTTTGTCTATGTCGCGCATAAAGAGGCAGGCATTCTTGTTCATGATCATGATGACCGGACCTGTCTTGCCTCACAGGCTGCCGCATGGCAGCTGGAAAACGGGATCAGCACTCCGGTCCGCTATATCCACCGGCTGGACCAGGAAACAACCGGTCTTGTCCTGTTTGTCAAAGTACCGCTGCTGCAGGGCTGGTATGACGCAATGCTGGAAGAAAAAAAGATTGAGCGGCAGTATCTGGCGATCACCGGCGGAAAAGGTCATAAGGGACAGAAATTCACCTATAACCAGAAGATCGGCCGTGACCGCCATGAAAGCGGCAAATACCGTTTTTCGGAAACCGGAAAGGAAGCCGTCACAAAGGCTGCAGTTCTGGATCGAAAACATGATGATCTTCTGATGCGGTGTCGTCTTATGACCGGGCGCACGCATCAGATCCGTGTGCATCTGTCCGGCAACCGGCATCCGATTGTCAACGATCCGCTCTACGGCATCCCTTCCTCCCGTTATCGCAATATGGGACTCTGGGCAGACACACTCATCTTCTTTAATCCGTTTACCGGGGAACGATGCGAAGTCCATGACCGCATGAATCCGGATTATGCCGGATTTGACTTATCTGAAAAATGATCACCATTGCGTGATCATTTTTTTCATATCAGGAAGAATTCCGAAATCAGAACAACAAGACAGCATGCGACAGCCGTTTTCGGAAGTGAGGCGTTATTCCATGTCAGTACCAGACCTACCACAAATGCCAGAATTCCGCTGTAGATAGAGTTCGTAGCGTAAATCATCGCCGGGAAGGTCATAACCGCAAGGCTGACATACGGCACATAATACAGAAACGAACGGACCCAGCGGTTTTTGATGCGTTTGCGGAAAAGGCTCAGCGGAATTACACGGACCGCATACGTCACAAGCGTCATCACGATGATTTGAAGAACCGTATGACTCATTCCGGATCCTCCTTCACCGGAGCCAGGAACGCTGCACCGGCCGCAATCAGAATGGTAAGTCCGATCATACGAACCCCTTCGGAAAGATCACGGATCACAGGAATGATCGTCGTAAGGAAACTGAAGCCAAAGCCCAGCAGCACGGTGACCAGGATCACCCGGTTCGTACGTGCAGTTGGAATGATGACTGCCAGAAACATCGCAAACAGTGCAACGGAAAGTGCACTGACGATCCTTGCCGGAAGCAGGGAGCCAAAGATCACACCGAACATGGTACCAAAAGCCCAGCCGGGCATGGCGACCGACATCATTCCGTAATAATACTGCGGCTTCAGCGGTCCGATTGTGCGGATACCAAGCGCAAACAGTTCATCCGTCAGAACAAAACCGATGATGCAGCGATGGAGCATCGATGTTTTCTCATCAAACTTCTGCGAAAATGCCGTGCTCATCAGAAAATACCGTGCATTGGCCGCAAGGACCATCAGAGCCGTTTCAATCAGTGAGGCGTGAGCGGCAATCATCGTGATTCCCGCAAACTCCCCTGCACTGGCATTATTCAGAAGACTGATGATAAACCCGGCAAACGCCGAAAGACCAACATTTCGCATTGCAATGCCAAGGGCAAACGATACGGCAAAATAGCCCAACCCGACCGGAATCGCATCTTTCTGCCCATTCCGGAAGGTCTGTCGTTCGTCGCGTCTGACTGGTTCCTTGATTACCTGTTCACTCATTTTTTAAGATATTCCTTCATTGCCGGAGCGGCTTCCTTGGCATCGTTATAACCGAGACAGTACAATGCCCCAAGTTCTTCGATATCTCCTTCAAAACGACTGATTTCAACCGGTTTGCTGGG
Organism: Solobacterium sp.; assembly: GCA_016284975.1. Taxonomy (GTDB): domain Bacteria; phylum Bacillota_I; class Bacilli_A; order Erysipelotrichales; family Erysipelotrichaceae; genus Bulleidia. The sequence goes on along the minus strand of JAEEPV010000254.1, from coordinate 527 downwards.
AGCCAGGACAAACAGTCTTCCGGCTTCTTCCAGCTGATCAATCCGGTCCAGAAGAATGTTGTAGTGTTCCGGTTCTTCGTACAGATCATACATGAGATTCGGATATTTTCTGCCGTATTCCAGCTTTGCAAAACGGTTGGTTGCCTTCAGCGGTTTCCGATAGGAACGATCACGGGTGCGGATCAGGATAATCTTCTCTTCCGGCTGTTCCAGCGCCCAATCCAGCGGGATCTTCTGTGCGATACCGCCGTCCAGATACCGCTTGCCGTCAATTTCCACAGCTTCGGAAATATATGGAACGGTCGCACTTGCCTGAATTGCTTTAAAGATGTCACTGCACTTTCCTTTTTCGAAATACTCGGATTCACCGGTATCGATATTGGTCACAACTGCCACAAACCGTCTGGAAGGGTCATAGAAGCGTTCTTCATCCAGAGGCCATTCATCTGACATCTTTCCAAACAGATAGGAAAAACCGGTCACGCCGTGATCTTTCAGGATCGCTCCCCTTCCGACATAGTTCGGAT
>JAEEPV010000253.1 GCA_016284975.1 Solobacterium sp. | reverse complement strand
TTTAGCTCGCTCCGTGCGAGGCAAGCCAGGCATTCACACGTGTGTTTACATTCTCCTGCAGATTCCGGTAGAAGAATGTGATGTCATAGCTGTGATAACTTCCCTCCGGCAGAATGGAAATCTGGTTTGCATAATCCGAATAGTTTAAATCATCAACCTTCAGCGCATGACGCTCCGTATCATCGAGATAAGCCCCGCAAAAAGCTGCCTGTTCAAATTTGATTTCCCCTTTCGCATTTGTCAGGACGGCTCCAAGGTTTTCGGATGCATCTGCTCTTGTGCTGTCCGTCTTCCAGTTGATCGGATTAATTGAAATGTACTCTGTACCTTTTCTGAGAATGATCGAATCATCGACTTCCGGAGTTTCACAGTCAAAGCTGATCAGAACGCCGGTATCGTCTGCCCTTTCTGCCGGCTTCAGGTTTGGATATTCCGCAAAGAACGCTTTCTCCGTTCCCCAGCCAATGTTATAGATTGCGACCAGATCCTTCCGCAGTAAATCCGCTTCTTCAGTATCCGGCGCAAAGAATTCCCTGGCCAGTTCAACCTGCATCTCAGCTCCCTGAGAATAGGAGAATAAAACAAGCGGTCTTCCAGCTTCATGAACATGTTCGAGATAATACCGGAAGGCATTTCGGACATCCTGATATGCATAGTCATGGTACTTTATGTAATTCGCATCGGTATACACAAGCAACGTTGTCTGCCGATAGGCCGGTGAATAGATTCTGCAGGAATCCGTTACCATACCTGCCATACGATTATCCATTGCCTGCTCCCTGCGGATCGTTTCCGGATTCAGTTCAATATTTCCTACCGGAGAAGCATAGACCGTTGCAGGAATCATAAAGGCATCGGCCGGCGCATCCTCACTTCCGGTTCCAAACATGCACCAGTTATCCGGATTGCTGTAATCAACCATTTCTGTCGAATCAGTAATTGGTACATCCTCTTTTAATCCAGAGGAAGGGTTAGATGAAGGACTAGCTGCAGGTGTCTCTGTTGAACCTGTTTCTGCTGGATTCTCTGGAATGGAAGCGGAAGTACATCCCGCCAGAATCAGGGCCAGAAACAGTGCTGTAATTCGTTTTACCATAAGTCAGTCTCCTTTATTTATATGAAAAGACGGACCGCTTTCGATCCGTCCTGTTATGCTGATTAGCGAACGTAATCCTTGAGGCTCTTGGAAGCCTTGAATCCCGGAACCTTGGAGGAAGGAATCTGAATTGCTTCCTTCGTCTGCGGATTGATGCCGGTACGTGCTGCACGCGTCTTAACTTCAAACTTACCGAAACCAGAAATATCTACTTTTGAGCCATCCTTAAGTCCATCCGCGATGGTTTTGAAGACAAGATCAACGATCTCCGCTGCCTCTTTCTTCGTCAGGCCATGGTGTACCTCTGCAATTGTTTCAGAAATAACTTTCTTGTTTACTGCTTCCATAATTCTTTTGATTCTCCTTTTCTATGCGTGAGTAATATTATCACGAAAACAATTCATTTCAATTCTTGACAATTCCGAAATCGTTCAGTGCGGAATCCGCTCATAAAGCTTATCCAGAAGATTCTCAAGATCTTCTTCCGAAAGATCCTTTACGCCGCAGGCATTTGCGTGACCGCCGCCATGAAACTGTTCGGCGATGTCGTTAATCGTCACATGTTTCGAACGAAGACTGCCGTCATAATACGATTTTCCGCCGATCTTCTTTTCACAGAAAATGGCATAAATCTCAAATTCGTAGACATGGCCGAATTCCTCGATAAAGTTTTTGACTTCCCGGATCGGCATATCCCATTCTTCCATTTCCTGTACAGAAACGATTCGATAAGCAAGTCTGCCTTCCCGGATCTGTACGGAATTTCTCAGCATGTTGGAAAACTTGAAGTTTTCCATGGACTGATCAAACAGTTCCCGGTTGAGTTCCGGGATACGGACACCGTATCGGGAAAGCCATCCGGCGATCTCAAGGGAATGCGAAGTCGTATTACTGGTCCGAAAGCTCAGCGTATCCGTCAGCATTCCCCGAAACAGATATTCTGCGGTTTTCTGAGAAACGACCTGTTCCGGACATTGCTGAAAGAAATCTGCCAGAATCTCACAGGTAGACGCGCTATCCACATATACATACTGCATATTGCCAAACGGATGCAGATTTGGATGATGGTCTATCTTAACGATCTTATCTGCCAGCTGACAGGAATGATCATCGATCCGCTCAAAGTTCGCAGTATCCACAACGATCGCAATACTGTTCTCAATGTCCTTGTTCCAGCAGGAATCACTCTCCGGCCAGCAGTGCCCCTGCCGGCAGTATTCCACACCGAGCGCATAAACCTTCTTCTGCGGCCAGTTATCCTTAATCCAGTTTTTCAGGCCAAACTGACTTCCCACCGCATCACAGTCCGGATGTTCATGACGAAAAATCGTAATGATGTCATAAGACTCAATGAGGGTCAGCAGCCCATCAAACTGCCACATGGATTACAGCCCCAGAAGCCGGTACGTATCGCGCGCGATTACCAGTTCTTCATTGGTCGGAATGATGTAGACTGCGATTTTGCTGTCCGGTTTGGAAATCAGGCATTCCTTGCCGCGGACAGAAGCGTTCAGGTCATAGTCAATGGAAAGACCCATCGCCTCTTCCAGACCCTTCAGGATTCTGGCTCTGGTCTGCGCATCATTTTCGCCAAGACCAGCCGTGAATACGAGTGCATCTACATGACCGAGTTCTGCATAATAGCCGCCGACCTGATTGACGACGCGGTTGGTATAAAGCTTGGTTGTCAGAATTGCACGTTCATTGCCTTCATCAACGGCTGCCTGGATATCGCGTGCATCACTGGAGATACCGGAAATACCCAGCATTCCGGAACGCTTGTTCAGGAAGGTATCCATCTCATCCGGTGTGCATTCCAGTTTCTTCATCATGTAGAAGACAACGGTCGGATCGATATCACCGCAGCGGGTACCCATCATGATGCCGCCCAGCGGTGTCAGACCCATTGAAGTATTGATGACTTTGCCGTTTCGGATCGCAGTAATGCTTGCACCATTCCCCAGATGGCAGGTAATCATATTCAAAGATGCCACATCCTTGTCCATCAGTTCTGCGGCTCTGCGGTTGACATACCAGTGACTGGTGCCGTGTGCGCCATAACGGCGGATCTGATACTGTGTATACCAGTCATACGGTACCGGGAACAGATAGCTTTCCGGCCCCATGGTCTGATGGAATGCGGTATCGAATACGAATACATGACCGATTTCAGGCAGTGCATTGCGGAATGCTTCATAACATACCAGATGTGCCGGATTGTGCAGCGGAGCCAGTTCTGCAAGCTCACGTACACGGTCTACAACGGTGTCATCTGCGACAACGGACTGATCAAAGTAGGAACCACCCTGCACGATACGGTGACCTGCACCCTGAATCTCATCCAGAGAATTGACAATGCCGTACTCCAGCAGGCTGTCCAGCAGGAGCTTGACTGCAGTTTTATGATCCGGAATAGGAAGATCCTTAACTTTCTTTTCTCCGTCAATCTTAATGGTAAAAACACCCATATCCTGACCGATCCGCTCGGCCTGTCCGCTTGTCAGAACAGTTTCACTGGGCATTTCAAAAAGCTGGAATTTTAATGACGATGAACCTGAATTAACTGAAATAATCTTACTCATATTCTCCTCCGATCAGTTCTGTTTCCATAAGTTTGCCAATATATTTCTTACAGGAAGGATCCTGTTTCATCCGTGCATAGATTTTACTGCGGGCATCTCTTGCCTGTACGCATTTCAGAACCTGTTCATAATGTTCCAGTTCCGTTTCGCATTTGCGAACCGTATCGGAAACGGCAGCTCTGGAGATCGATTCAATCTCTGCGATCTCAGTCATCGAGAGATCTTCCCGATAATAACAGCGGCAGATTTCCTGCTGACGCGACGTCAACAGTGCACCATAGAAGTCCAGCAGCGTGTTTACCCTGATTTTATCCGACATGTTCCTGAAGATCCTCAGAAATACTGTAGAGATAGGAATCCAGATCGAATGGCCTCAGGTCTTCAGGCTTTTCACCAAGTCCGATAAAGTATACGGGAAGATGGAGCCGATGTTTGATGGAGATGATGATTCCGCCCTTTGCAGTACCATCCATCTTCGTCAGAATAATGCCGGTGAGATCCGTCGCTTCATGGAAGATTTCCGCCTGTGACAGTCCGTTCTGGCCGGTTGTCGCATCCAGTACCAGCCAGGTGTTATGCGGTGCACCGGGGATTTCCTTGCCGGCAACCCGATTCATTTTGGAAAGTTCCTGCATCAGCCCCTGCTTGTTCTGCAGTCTGCCGGCGGTATCACAAAGCAGAATGTCGATCCCGTTTTCTTTTGCATAGCGGCATCCGTCAACGATTGCGGCACTCGGATCACCGTTTTCCCTGCCCTTTACGGTCGGTACATTCAGGCGTTCTCCCCATTCCGCAAGCTGATCAATCGCTCCGGCACGGAAGGTATCCGCCGCAACAAAAGCTACCGTCTTACCCTGATCCATATACATTTTGGCAAGCTTGGCGCAGGTTGTTGTTTTGCCGGATCCGTTCACACCTTCCAGGAAGATGACGGTCGGTCCGTTTTCATTGTAGCGGATCGGTGCGTCCTCAGTTTCCTCATAGATCTCCTTCATCGTACGGATGAGGAAGTTCATTGCCCAGTGAAAGGTTACATTAACATACTCTTTACTGGTTTTAAGCAGCTTCTCACAGATCATGTCCGCAAGTTCTATGCCGACATCCGCTTCCAGAAGCACGATCGTCAGCTGTTCCAGAAAGGCATCATTGACACCTTTGTATTTCAGCTTCATCTCGTTCAGCGCATTGCCGAAGCTGTCCTTGGATTTTCGGAATCCGGACAGATAGATTGCCTTATCGTCCTTGCGGGAGAATTTATCTTTCAGTGTATCCAGAAAACTCATGCCTGTGCTCCTTCTGCAGCAGGTGCTTCTGCCATCGACATTGCGTCTCGCAGTTCAACCTTCAGCATCTGCGAAACACCCTGCTTCTGCATGGTGACACCATACAGTACATCTGCATTTTCCATGGTACCCGGACGGTGTGTGACGACCAGGAACTGGGTCCGGTCGGTATAGTTATGCAGATACTGGGCAAACCGTTCAACGTTGCCCTGATCAAGTGCAGCTTCCACCTCATCAAGAATAACAAGCGGTACCGGTTTGACTTTGAGAATTGCGAACAGAACACACAGCGCAATGAGCGATTTCTCACCACCGGAAAACAACATGTTGTTCTGTACGGCTTTTCCCGGAGGCTGTGCATCAATATCGATACCGGTATTGAGAATATCCGTCGGATCTTCAAGGATGAGACGTGCTTTACCGCCGCCATAGAGACTGCGGAAGATATCATTGAATTCCCTGTTAATCTGATCGAACATCTGCTTGAACTGGCTGGTCATGACACGGTCCATCTCTTCGATTGCCGCGAGAATCTTGTCTCTGCTGGCAGTCAGTTCATCGATCTGCTTTTTCAGGAACTCATAGCGTTCATTGACTTCGCTGTACTGTTCCGGAGCTTCCATGTTGACGTTGCCGAGACGTTCAATATCCGCACGCAGCTGAAGTACTTCTTCTCTTGCGTTTTCGACATTGGTATCGGTGACCTTGGTCTTTGCAAATTCAAACGTCAGCTGATATTCGCTGGCCAGACGCTGCAGATTGTTTTCAATCTTTGTTTCGAGTCTTCCCTGATCGACCTGAATCGCATTGATTGCCGCAACAGCACGTTCCTGATCCTTACGGAGCTGACGGATCTGCTGTTCTTTACGGTCGATCTCACTATTGATGACCAGACGGCGTTCCCGCTTGGATTTAATATCGGAAGTAATACGGTCACGGTCCGAATAAGCACGGTTAAGACGGATGACGGTATCATCGATTTCTTCTTCCGGAAGCGAATCGCTGAGCTGATCCGGCGCAAGCAGTGCCAGATCATTTTTCAGCTTGTCATACTTCGCCTGTTTGGCATCGACTACCGGTTCAAGACTTGCGGCATCGATACGGGTCTGCTGGAGTCTGCGGGTAATCTCTTCGCGTTCATTGATTGCCTTTTCGCTTTCCCTTCTTGCCAGTTCAACACGGGCGGTCTGGGCATCAATGGAACGGCGGATTTCTTCTGCCTCCCTTGCGGCAGTGATCGGAGTCGTGCTGCGCTTCATCTTTCCGCCGGTCATGGAACCGCCGCGGTGAATGACTTCACCATCGGTCGTAACAATGTTGTATTTGCGTCCGGTCAGAGAAGACAGATTGTTGCCTGCCTCCATGGAATCAACGACCAGTACGCTGTTCAAAAGATAATCGACAACCGGCTGAAACGTTTCTTCACAGGTGACAAACTCTGCCGCGGTGCCGAGATAGCCTTTGGTATTCTCACAGATGACCGAAGCCTCCTGCGAAACATAACGCTTCTGACAGACGCTAACCGGCAGAAATGTCGCACGTCCGCTCTGGTTTTTCTTCAGGAAGCGGATCGCATTGCGGGCACTTTCTTCATCTGCGGTTACGATATTGTACATCGCGCCGCCCAGTGCTTCCGAGATCGCCTGTTCATAACCTTCCTCGGCATGGAGTTCCTGACCGATTACACCGAGAATACCCGGAAGAGCGTTGCGGTTTTCCATGACAGAACGGGTACCGGCATTCCGGCCGCTGCTGAACGGATCTCTCAGAACGGTTTCAAGATAGGCCTGCTGGTTCTGCATACTGCGAAGAACCCCCTGAGCCTGTTCATATTCGTTACTCAGATCAAATACACTCTGGGCGATCTGGCGCAGTTTTTCACTGTCCAGCTGAATCGAAGTGTTGAGGGCTTCCAGACGGGATTTCCGGTCTTCATATTCAATGCGGGCCGTTTCGAGAAGTTCTCTCGTCTCTTTTGCCTTTTCCTCACGGTTACCGGTTTCAATGATGTATTTACGACGTTCATCCATTTCGGTACGACGCTGCTCAAGACTGGTGATATCATCGACCGTACGCATGAGATCTTCCTGCAAAGCGGAAATCTCCGCTTCCAGCTTGGCGGCTTCCTTTTTCTGCTCAGAGATCTTAGTCTCACCAATCTGAAGATCCGTGGAATAGATCTGTTTTTTGGTTTCAATATCAAAGAGCGTCTTCTTGGTATCTTCGATCGACGCATTCAGTTCATCAACTTCCTGTACGAGTACGGCAATTTCGATTTCTTCCAGGCGCTGTTTCTTCTCGCGGTAGATTTCAGCCTTACGGGCCTGCCGCTTTAAAGGACTGACCTGTTTTTCCAGTTCGATCAGAATATCCTTACTGCGGTCAAGGTTGTCCTTTGTACGGGAAAGACGGGAGATGCTTTCCATCTTCCGCTTTTTGTATTTCGCAACACCAGCCGCTTCTTCAAAAATACCGCGGCGGTCGACCGGCTTGGATTCCGCAAAGGTAATGACGTTGCCCTGTGAAATGATGCTCAGGCTCGATTTGCCCAGACCGGTATCCAGAAACAGATCCACGACATCCTTGAGACGGACCGCATTCCGGTTAATTAAGTATTCCGCATCACCGGTATCCCGAAACAGACGCCGTGTGACTTCCAGTTCATCCTTATCCGAGTTAAGGATATGGTTGGAATTATCAAAAACAAGCGTTACTTCTGCCATATTGAGCGGGCGGCGATCCGCAGAACCGGAAAAGATGACATCACTCATCTTCTCTCCGCGCATCTGCCGGGAGCTCTGTTCTCCAAGTACCCAGCGTACCGCATCAGTAATATTGGATTTTCCGCATCCATTCGGACCGACAACGCCGGTAATCGGATGCTCAAATGAAATAACGGTCTTGTCCGCAAAAGATTTAAATCCCTGCATTTCTATCCGTTTTAAAAACATTCTTTTCTCCTTAAAAAAGCCATGCATATTATAGCAAATAAACCATCGGAATCCGCACCGGATTTCCCGCTTTCCGTTTCAGCTGAAAACAGCGGTTTCATGCAGTGTACGCAATATAAAAAAACAAAGGAAACCTGTGAATTTCCTCTGTTTGCCAGAATGCCTTACTCCTGTGCGAGTTTTGCCTCGGCTGCCTTTGCGGCTTCCGGATTCTGTTCCTTCATGATCGCAAGCATTTCCTTCATCAGCCTGATATCTTCCGGATCTTCTTTCGGAGCTTCCTCTTCTTCTTTCTTGCCGATCTTCATCGCCGCATTCAGTGCCTTGATGATGCAGAAGAGAATGAACGCCATGATCAGGAAATTGATGACATCGGAAAGAAACTGACCGTAATTGAATGATACCCCGAGAATCTTTAACGAACCGCCGATCTGTACACCTTCTTCATTAATACCGCCGGTGCAAAGCTGAATCAGCGGATTGATAAAGTTGTTCGTCAGGGAAGAAACGATATTGCCGAATGAAGCACCGACAATCACACCAATGGACATATCCATCACGTTCCCCTTTAACGCAAATGCTTTAAACTCTTCCAGAAATTTCTTCATAAGCCTCCTCCTTAATTGCTTCAGATTGATTTCTATCCTCTGTAGTGAGTATTATATAACTTCCCATACAGGACGGATTTGCAGAAATGAATGGTTCCGGTTCCAGAATCCGGGTTGTTTTCCCCTCATCAATAACCGGGTACAGGCGTTTCTGCAGATCCTCCAGGTACGTTCCGCTTACATGATAATCGCGAATGATCATCAGATCCCGCCTTCCATAAACAAGGCGATAGGCCGGAAGAACAAACCCGTAACGTTTCTGAAACGCATCCAGAATCCCTGAAATATTGGCATCGGTGCATTCCGAAGACAGGATAACACCCTCCATTCCGGGCATTGAAAGCAGGTACGCTGCCGCATAGGAATTCGTGATATTCAGACTCATGCCGGCCAGACCATGTATAACATTCATCCAGAGATCTCCCGGCTGGGAAAGAACCGCTTTTTCAACCGTTCGTTTTTCCGACTGCAGTTCATCCACGACCGGCAGTACCGGAACAATATGTGGATCGGAACGTTCCAGCACATGAGAGGTGTCGTTGATCACAAGATTCGAAAACGTACATGGGGTTTGGGAAAGCGAAAACCGGTATCCTTCTTTTTTGCCCCTTTCATAGCGGGCAGCCCTCTGATTCGAAAGTGCTTCAAACAGGGTCCGCCGAAGTTCATTGAGCATTGAAACCGGCATGAAAATCTCATCCAGAATCTCTTTCTGTACCGTTACGTGATAGGGTTCCCCTGCTGTTTTGCTAAGTGCCTCCGTGATCCGTTCATGACTCAGCGGGGCTTTTTTTGCGTGTTCCAGAGGCATTTGAGACCGGATTATGACAGCGTTGCCATCCGGATCTTCAGCAGTAAGCTCCAGAGGCTCCCCTTCGATTGCCCTGTACCGTACGATAATGGGAATCGTTCTGGACTGGGAATCAATTTCTCTGTCCAGTTGTTCCAGAAGTACCGTATCACTTGTCTTCAAAAGCGGCTGACCGGGTTTTGGATACGGCTTGGAATTGCAGTCCAGAATTACGGTATCGCCGGCGTTTGCGTGATTGACCAGCAGTCCGTTCTTTTCAATCCGTACCGCAGTCAGTCCAGTATCGATCGGATCATTCAGGATCCTTAAACCATCATGCTGGGTCAGCGGGTCGGACAGCCGTACCGTTACCTTCCCTTTTTTATAGGAAATTACGGTACCGGTCAAAACACCCATATGATTTGGCCGAAACGACGTCATCCGTGCGTTTTGATCATCATGAAATGCATGTCCTTTGGTAAAACCCCGGGTAAAGAGTGAATCGAGCGCTTTCTGCCGTTCGGCGGAAACCTGATAGGATTTTCCTTCATAATAAGCATCGATCGCTTCCCGAAATGTTTTCGTAACAAGATATACATATTCTCTGCGCTTCATACGGCCTTCGATCTTCAGACTGCAGACACCGGCTTCAATCAGCTGCGGTATCTCTTCAATCAGATTCAGATCTTTCATGGCAAGCGCA
>JAEEPV010000252.1 GCA_016284975.1 Solobacterium sp. | reverse complement strand
CATTCTGAGACTTTCCTATATGTTCGGCCTCCCGTTTGCCAGAGTTACTCCAAGTGCCAATCTCTTAATGCGTACCTGGACGGCGATCCGCACCGAAACACCGGCAACGTTCACCCCGAATGAGCAGCGCGGTATGACGTATGCGATGAATCTGGCTGATCATTTAACCGAACTGCTTGCACTTCCAAAGGGCATCTACCATTTCTCTTCCAGAAATGACCGCAATACCTATGAACTCTGCCGTTATATTGCAGAGACACTCGGCTATGATGAAGAAACGATCAACCGGTTTATCCTGCCGGACCGTGATCGGTACGCAGACCGGTTCCGGGATTATCGTCTTGATCATTCCAGGCTGAAAGCACATGGAATTGATCTTGGTACAGTAGAAGAAGATCTGGAACGGTGTCTGAAGGATTTTGGATGGATGAAATCATAATCCGGCCGGGAAGCAAGGAACTCCCGGAAGTACAGCGTCTGTATGAAGAAGCCTTTCCGGAAGAGGAACAGATCCCGTTTGAACGTCTGATCAATGACCGGAAAGCGTGCATCCTGCGGGCATACTATCAGGACACAAAGCTGTGCGCACTTTCCTATGTATTCGAATATGAAGCGATGGTCTATCTCGGATATCTGGCAGTCTTGAAAGAACTCCGAGGGAAACAGATCGGATCACAGCTATTGGAACATCTGAAAGAGCAGTACCGGAATTATCAGATCGCTGTAGATATTGAATATGCAGACGATACAACGGATCCGAACGGGATAAAAAAACGGCGCAGAGAAATTCTACCTGCGCCACGGGTTCCATCCTTCAGGGCTCTGTTACCGGCTCTACAATATCGACTATGAGATACTCACAGATAAAGGAACGGTAAGCAGAGAGGCTTTCAATAAGCTTGTAGAAGCACATGTCGGTGCCCATATCGTAAAACGAATCGAATACTTTTAAAAAATAAGACCGCCGTGGTCTTATTTTTACTCGGAACGAAGTTCCGGATGTTTCTGTTCTGCGGTTTGCAACATTTCAATGATGCAGGTGAGCAGTTCCTTACGGAACTCGTCATAGTGTTCCGGGTGTCTGGTTCCATTTGCGCTAATTGAATCTTCGTCATAACCGAAGGATACCTGAAACCATTCTTTGTTGTTTGGATCTTCGGCAGCTTCGTCGAAGTTATACCATTGCAGAATATCGTACTTATCGATCAGTTCCTGGATCTGTTCAAAACAGACTTCTTCATCCGGAAGGGAACCATACCAGCGGTATTTCCCCGGTTCGAGGAACTCTCCGCTTTCCGAAAGAATCTGAACATCAATATTGGGGTCATAGATCGACTGTCTTCGCAGGAGAATGTCATATTTATCAGAACCGGAATCGCCTCTCTGGATGAATAGAGCGATGACACTGTTAAGATTGCCTTCCATGCCTCGTTCCAGAATCTTCCTGCGGGCTTCCTCACGGGCAGCTTCAAGATATGGTTCGATCAGTGTACTGAGATCGGTTAAATAATCCCCGTACCCGTCTGGCCAGGTATTGGAACCGGAGGCAGACATGGATTTCCCGTCCTGAAATGTAAGATAAAGAGAAAACCCGCTGCCATCCAATACATATTCATTGATTTTATTAAAACCTTCCCACTGGCAGATATGATGTTTGTGGTACAGATCTTCCAGAACTGTAAGCAGATCCGTTTCCACCGGCATCTCCATATCACCGTAACTGTTGTATAGCATGGCGTAATACGTCAGCAGAGCCGTACCATCTTTCTGTTTCTTTACCCGGAAGGTATAGGAATCTCCCCCGATGGAGCCATTATAGGAATACGTGAAATCCACAAGCCCGCTTTCATTATCAACTGCCTTTTTGCCAAGCCCGTCGGTTCCCTTAACACCGGGTTCCGGTTTGTTTCCACACCCGAAAAGTGACAGCAGGATACTTATTATCGCCATGATCCGAAAACCTTTCTGTTTCATATACTTATTATAGTCTGTATATGATATGAGCAGAGAACACGAATAAGAATAACTGTAGGAGGCAACAGATGAACTATCAATACCCGTTTGGAGAATACGTCCGGCCATTGGTACAGGAAGATAGGACACCGAAAAAGGTCTTCGTTCTTGGCGTATATGCAAGTGCGGTTCATGCAAGATGGAAGAAAGGAAATTCCATAGTCTGTCAGGCGCTTGCTGTAGCAAGTGAGCCGAGAATCTTCTGGGATGGCAATCCGGAAGAAGCAGCAGAAATCATCCGTCGTATTCAGATCCCGGAAGAATTGGGAACACTTGAACCGGCAGGACGTTCGCTGAATGGACCTTCTGCCAAAGTGCTCGATGACCATATTCTTGCGCCGCTTGGCTTTACCCGAAACGACGCATGGCTTTGTGACTGTCTGCCGGAAACAAGACTGAATCCAAGTCAGGTCAGGGTGATCAATGAAAAATACAATCCGCTGATCAAAGAATACGGTCTGAATGAAGTGACCATACCAAAGCGGCCTTCCGTCTTCTGCAATAAGAAACGGGCAGAAGAAATAGCGGAAGAACTGATGATGTCAGAGGCTGAGATGATTGTACTGTTAGGTGATATTCCGATTGCGCAGTTTCTGAGAAACGTATCGGATGTACCATACAGCACCCTGCAGGAATACACCGATCGATATGGGTATGGAAATCCTTCGGATGCGGTAATATGCGGAAAACAGTTTCAGGTTTTACCGCTTGCCCATCCGCGACAGATCGGTGCGCTTGGAGCACACAGTGAACGGTGGCATAATGCCCATGCGGAATGGGAAAGAACAAACGATTAGTAATAATTT
>JAEEPV010000251.1 GCA_016284975.1 Solobacterium sp. | reverse complement strand
TCTTCATCCAGTGTATAGATGAGTTTCGGGAAAGCCGGTGTGATAAACACGCCCTTTTCATTCTTGACGCCCTTCATGCGCTGACGAAGCATTTCTTCAATGATGATTGCAAGATCATCTCTTGTCTGTCCTTCGGGAACTTCATCCAGATACATGTATACGGTCACAAACGGAGCCTGGCCGTTGGTAGTCATGAGTGTGATGATCTGGTACTGGATCGTCTGAACACCGGTCTGGATCTCTTTTCTTACACGCGACTCAGCAATTTTGTTGATATGCTCCTGATCCGCCTGAACCCCGGCTTCCGCAAGTTCTTCAGCAACTGCTTCGCGATGCTTCTGACGGGAAACCTCTACGAACGGCGCAAGGTGAGCAAGTGTAATCGTCTGCCCGCCGTACTGGTTCGAAGCAACCTGCGCGATGATCTGTGTCGCAATGTTGCACGCAGTCGCAAAACTGTGCGGTTTGTCGATTCCGGTCTCGCTGATCACAGTGCCGTTCTGCAGCATGTCGTCAAGGTTGACAAGGCAGCAGTTGTACATCGGCTGCGCGAAATAATCCGCGTCATGAAAGTGAATAATGCCTTTTTCATGCGCATCGATAATATCGGGCGGAAGCAGGAAGCGCCGTGTAATATCCTTGGAAACTTCACCTGCCATATAGTCGCGCTGTGTGCTGTTGACGGTAGGATTCTTGTTGGAGTTCTCCTGTTTTGCCTCTTCGTTGTACCGGCCGATGAGCGAAAGGATCTGCTTGTCGGTTGTGTTTGCCTTGCGAACGAGAGCCCGCTCATAGCGGTACGTAATATAGTTATGCGCAAGCTGAAATGCGCGCTCCGCCATGATTTCTGTTTCGACCATATCCTGGATTTCTTCAACGGAAAGCGCACGCTGCAGACTGGAACAATGCTCAATGACGCGCCTTGTAATATCACGGATCTGTTCTTCTGTCACCTGCCCGGTTTCGACGGTAGCCGCATTTGCCTTGCGGACGGCATTTTCGATTTTTGCGGAGTCGAAGACGACCTCTTCACCGCTTCGTTTGATTACATTAAGATTCATACTGATTTATCCTCATCTGATTGTTTATATTGCGAATAGTTGGAAGTCCAACCATTTGCTCTTTGCAGTATGATTATATCAGTCCGGGACTGAAACACAAGAAAAATAATTATTTATAAAATATATGTTCAGTTCAGCATCAGTTTGCCGTTTTGGACAGTAAGTATACAGGAAACAGCATTCACGCATTCGCTTTACCCGAATCGTCAGATCTGTACCAGCAAAAAAAGCAGAGCACCTGAAGCGCACTCTGCTTTTGTTTCATAATTCCGATCTTATTTCAGGCACCGTACATCTGACGGTGCTGATGATCCGGGAACCAATGAACCCGTTTCAGGATTACATCAGTTTGCGGAACATTTCACGGAACTGTTCCAGGGATGCAGGTCTCGGGTTGCCCGGAGCGCATGCATCTGCCGCTGCGGATTCGCACAGGAAGTCGAGATCTTCTTCTCTGAGTTTCTCCAGCTTGGTCGGGATGCCGACATCAACAGACAGCTGACGGACAGCATCGATAGCTGCTTTGCGGTATTCTTCCTGACTCATGCCGGTTGTGTCGATGTCGAACGCTTCAGCGATCTTCTTGAACTTCTCACCGGTATACTCCTGGTTGAATTCCATGACGATCGGCAGCATCATAGCGCATGCGACACCGTGCGGTGTGTCATAGACAGCACCAAGTGTATGCGCCATGGAGTGTGCGATGCCGAGACCGACATTGGAATAAGCCATCGCTGTTACATACTGCGCCAGCGCCATGCCTTCCCGTCCGTCCGGATCATTTTCAACCGCCTTGCGGAGATTCTTTGCGATCAGCTGAATTGCCTCAAGGTTCAGGCAGTCCGCAAGCTCCCAGGCAGCGCCGGTCGTATAACCTTCGATTGCGTGTGTCAGTGCGTCCATACCGGTAGATGCGGTAAGTCCCTTCGGCATCGAGGACATCATATCCGGGTCAACCACAGCAATATCAGGAATATCGTTAGGGTCAACACAGACGAACTTGCGTCTCTTTTCTACATCGGTGATGACGTAGTTGATCGTGGATTCCGCACCGGTTCCGCCGGTCGTAGGAACAGCGATCGTAAAGACAGTGCGGTTCTTTGTCGGAGCGACGCCTTCCAGCGAACGGACATCATAGAATTCCGGGTTGTTGACGATGATGCCGATTCCCTTGCCGGTATCCATGGATGAACCGCCGCCGATGGTGATCATGAAATCCGCACCGGATGCCTTGAACGCATCAACACCGTGCTGGACGTTCTCAATCGTCGGGTTCGGTTTGATATCTGAATATACTGTGTATTCGATGCCATTTTCAGCCAGCAGATCCGTCACTTTGTTCGTAACACCGAACTTGACGAGATCCGGGTCAGATGCCACAAAAGCCTTTTTTAAACCTTTTGCCTTAACGATGTTCGGGATTTCCTTGATCGCGCCGTGTCCATGATACGAAATGCCATTCAAAACAAAACGGTTAACTGCCATAGTCTTCCTCCTTTTCTTTGCCAGATTTTATGATTCTGAAGCTGATCAGTCGCCGAAACTGACGCCCATCAGCTTAGCCTCCTTAATGATGCGTGCCTTCGGGTCAACAACCTTGAGTTTGCCTGCAACTTCAGCCAGCGGGACTTTCACCATCTCACGGTTCTTGTATCCCACCATGAAGCCGTACTCACCCTTCAGGATCAGGTTGCCTGCTTCTGCGCC
>JAEEPV010000250.1 GCA_016284975.1 Solobacterium sp. | reverse complement strand
TTGCCAAGCTGTACCGTCAGCTGGATCGGCTTCAGGAGGGAGACGTGCTTGCATTGTCAGGAAGTATTCCGTCAAGCATGCCCGAAACGATCTATATGGATATCATGAAATATCTCGACGGAAGAGGCATTGCGATAGCCGTAGATGCGACCAAAGACCTGTTGGTAAAGGTCCTGCCGTATCACCCGTTTGTGATCAAACCGAATAATCACGAACTGGGAGAAATCTTCCACACGGAAATCAAGACCAAGGATGAAGTTGCACACTATGCCAGAAAGCTTCAGGAACAGGGAGCCCGCAATGTGCTGGTATCCATGGCAGGAGACGGAGCAGTTCTGGTGACGGAAACCGGAGAAGAGTACCGGGCATCCGCACCGAAAGGAACTCTCCGGAATTCTGTCGGTGCCGGTGATTCCATGGTTGCGGGATTTCTGGCCGGGTATCTCAGAAGCAGAGATTACCGGGAAGCCTTCCGCATGGGCGTATGCACCGGGAGTGCGAGTGCATTCTCAGATGCCCTGGCAAAGAAGGAAGAAGTGGAAGCGCTGTTGTCGCGCAGTGAAGACTGTTTTGAATAAGCATTGCAGCTAAGAGAGGGATATTTTCATGAAGGAAAGAGTACAGTCGTTTGGACGCTTCCTCAGTGCTATGGTCATGCCGAATATCGGTGCGTTTATTGCATGGGGACTTCTGACCGCATTATTTATTGACACAGGCTGGCTGCCGAACGCGCAGTTAAGCACAATCGTCGGCCCGATGCTGACATATCTTCTTCCGATTCTGATCGCTTATCAGGGCGGTAAAATGGTCGGCGGTGACCGCGGTGCCATTGCAGGCACCATCGCAACCGTAGGAACAATCTGCGGAACAGAATACACAATGCTGATGGGCGCCATGGTCATGGGTCCGTTTGCCGGATGGGTCATGAAGAAGTTTGACCAGGTAATCGAAGGCAAGGTAAAAGCCGGCTTCGAGATGCTGGTAAACAACTTCTCACTCGGCATCATCGGTCTGCTGTTGGCAATTCTCGGATTCTACATCATGGGACCGTTTATGGCCGGTGTACTCGGTGTACTCAGCGCCGGTGTACAGGTACTGGTAGATCACGGCATTCTGCCGTTAATCTCAATCTTTGTTGAGCCGGCAAAAGTGCTGTTCCTCAACAACGCAATCAATCACGGCATCTTCACACCGCTTGGTGCAGAGCAGGTTAAGGCAGTCGGTCATTCCATTTTCTACATGATTGAAACCAACCCGGGTCCCGGTACAGGTGTTCTGCTTGCATACTGGTTCTTCTCCAAGGATGAAAACACAAAGGCTTCTGCTCCGGGTGCACTCATCGTACATCTGCTTGGCGGTATTCATGAGATTTACTTCCCGTATGTCCTGATGAACCCGCTGCTGCTCCTTGCGACCATCGGCGGTTCCGTTGCGGCAATGTTCTATAACGTCATCTTCAATCTCGGTCTTGCTTCACCTGCATCCCCGGGTTCCATCTTCGCTTATGTAGGTATGGCTCCGCGCGGTTCCACATTCATGGTTCTGCTGTCTGTCGTAGTCGGTACCGTTGTATCCTTCCTGATTGCAGCTCCGATCGTCCGTCTCTCCAACTCCAGAAGCAATCTGGATGAAGCAGAGGCTAAGATGAAGGATATGAAGGCGCAGTCCAAGGGCTACAGTGCATATGCGGTCGGCGAAACCGGAAAGAAGATCGATCTTCGCACACTGTCCAACATCGTATTTGCGTGTGATGCAGGCATGGGAAGCTCCGCAATGGGTGCTACTGTGCTGCAGAAGAAACTCGAAGCTGCAGGCTTTGATCAGATCAAGGTAAAACATGCGTCTGTTTCAGAAGTTCCTGCAGATGCAGAAATGGTAGTCTGCCACAAAGATCTTGCGGAACGTGCACGCAAGAGTGCTCCGAATGCAAAGCTGGTCACAATCACAAACTTCATGACCGCTCCGGAGTATGATCAGATTGTTCAGGATCTCCTGAACGCACGCATCAACACCAATGAAGAAGTGGAAGGCGGAACAGACTTCCACGGCGGAATTCTTCTGAAGAAGAACATCGTGCTGAATCACCCGGCAAAAACCAAAGAAGAATCCATCAAGGCAATGGGTAAACTGCTGAAAGAAGGCGGCTATGTAACAGAGCGCTATACTGAGGCAATGTTTGAAAAGGAAAAGGTATTCAATACTGCCATTGGAAACAACATCGCTATTCCGCACGGCATTGAATCCATGACCGGTGAAATTCTCAACTCCGGTATTGCAATCTTCACCTATCCGAATGGTCTTGACTGGGGCGAAGGCAAGAAGGTCAAGCTGGTCATCGGCGTTGCGTCTGTCGGAGATGATCATATGACAGCGCTGGCTAAGATCGCTGACGCCTGTGAAACAGCAGCAGCAGTGGATCGCATTGTCGCAATGAGCCAGGACGAGATTTACAATCTGTTCAAGTAATCAGTATCAGGGAGGATACCATGAAAACCAAAGCAGTCAGAATGTACGGAGAAATGGATCTCCGTCTGGAAGAGTTTGAACTTCCGGAAATTAAGGATGACGAGATTCTTGCCAAGATTTACAGCGACAGTATCTGCATGTCTACCTACAAGCTTGCGAAACAGGGTAAGAAACATAAGCGTGCCCCGCAGAACATCGATACCAATCCGATCATTACCGGTCATGAATTTGCCGGCATTATCGTAAAGGTCGGTGAAAAGTGGAAAGATCAGTTCAAGCCAGGTATGCGCTTTGCTCAGCAGCCGGCACTGAACTACAAGGGTTCCATGGATTCTCCCGGATACTCCTATGAGTACTTCGGCGGGGACTGCACTTACTGCATCTTCCCGCATGAAGCGATGGAAGTCGGTGCACTGATGCCGTTTGACGGAGACAGCTTCTACAAGGCCAGCCTTGGCGAACCGCTGTCCTGTTCCATCGGAGCGATGCATGCGCAGTACCATACCAGACAGGGTGTCTACCATCATGAGATGGGTCTCAAGCGCGGCGGCAACCTCATTATCATGGGCGGCTGCGGACCGATGGGACTTGGTGCAGTAGCGTATGCATGTGTCTGTGAATATGATCCGGCGAAAGTCGTTGTTACAGATGTGGATGATGCCAAGATTGCCCGTGCCAAAGAAGTTGTGTCCCCGGAATGGGCAAAGGAACACGGTGTGGAGCTGCTCTATGTGAACACCGCAAAAATGGATGATCCGCGTCAGGGCCTGATGGATCTGACCGACGGACACGGCTATGATGATGTACTGATTTATGTACCGGTGCCGGCAGTTGCAGAACTCGGCAATCAGGTGCTTGCGTATGATGGCTGTATGTCCTTCTTCTCCGGTCCGAGTGACAAGGAATTCTCCGCGAAAGTGAATCTGTATGACTGCCACTACAATGCGACGCATATCATGGGCACAACCGGCGGAAACAACGATGACCTCATTGAGGCAAATGATCTTGCCGCAAGAGGTATCATTGATCCGGCAATCATGGTGACCCATGTCGGAGGCATCGACAGTATTGCCGAAACAACGTGCAATCTTCCCAACATCAAGGGCGGAAAGAAACTGGCTTATACCCAGTTCAATATGCCGATGACGGCAATCGAAGACTTCGGAAAGCTCGGAGAAACAGATCCGTTCTTCAAGGAACTGGATGCCTGCTGCAAAGCACACAACGGACTCTGGAACCCAGAAGCGGAAAAGCTGATATTCGAACACTTCGGGGTAACCGTCGGACTGTAAGTCACAGCCAGAACAGGAATCACACAGCAATCGGTGTGTTTCGGCAATCTGCCGGAACGCACCGGTTTTTCTGTATCGGATTTCTGCCAGCTGTACAAAAACGTGCGGAAAAAAACAGATGCTGGATTGAGTTAGACGGAAATTGAAAAATCTGCTTTTGCAGAAGTATGATGAGCAGGTTAATTCATCACACATTTGCAAAAGCATTTTTAACAAAAGAAACAGGTTGATCATAGAAAAGGAGCTGCAACTCCCGGAATCCTTGAGAATTCTCATTCTCAATTCATCTGTTTGTTACAGCCCCTTT
>JAEEPV010000249.1 GCA_016284975.1 Solobacterium sp. | reverse complement strand
GTTCCGATTCCGCCTCCGCAGAAAGATTCGGGATTGCTTCTGTCACGGCCGTTTCTTCTCCACTGCCTTCGGTTTCCACTGTTTCCGGGCGCAGTGAAACCGGCAGAAGTCCATAGCCTTCTACCCGTTCTTCCCGGATGTCCATTTTCAGATCACGGACTTCTCCATCCTGATCCCCGGCGATGACTTCGATCTGTTCCGCCTCTGTCTGAACAACAATTCCGACATGCTCGCTTCCGTCATCACACCGGAAAAACAGCAGATCTCCTGGCAGCGCCTGATATGCACTTGCGTCTCTTGCAAGATATCTGCCCTGTGACTGCAGACGCTGTTTCCATTCCCCGGCATTATCAAAATAAGGGGCATTCTCGGTTTGGATATCTGCATAATGAAGACAGAATGAAACGAACAATGCGTTCCAGTCTGCGTAAGGCTGATCCCGCCATTGTCCATACCGTGTATAGCCATTTAATGTCCCATTATCATTTGTTTTATAATTTAGCTCACTCTCACGATAGCCAAGCTGAGAGCGGGCAATTTCAATCAGCCGTTCCGCGGGTGATTCTTCTTCCCGGCAGGATGGCATACTCTGGATCCAGTCCTGTTCGGTTTCGATATCCGCTGCCGGGTCTGAGTAACAGTCCAGTGTATGGGTATGTTCCGGCTGATCGCATGTTAAAACGGTTTCGTAACAGGAATCATCGTGGGTATGTGTTTCATCCTCTTCCTGTCCGCAGATCAGCTGTTTCTCATAGCACTCTTCGGTATGAACGTGTTCTTCAAGCCCACAGAAAACATCCTTCTTCTGTGTGAAAGCAGGGAGGATCAGTGCTCTGGTCGTAGTAATCAGTATAATGAATGCCAGCAATACTGTTCCATGCTTTTTTAGCTGATGAAGTCGATGATACGGTTGCTGCTGAAGATATCGTTCGGTCACTCTGTTCATTTATATAATAAGTTGTCAGACATGCTGACTGGATTGGTGAATCAGGATACTTTGCCAAATGCAGATAACGGCCAGATACGGAAGAAGATCTTTCCGACGATCTGTTCTTCCGGTATGCATCCAACCTGTTTGAGTCTTGAGTCAACGGAGCTTTCACGGTCATCTCCGATCATGAAATACTGCTGTTCCGGAACCTGATAAGGCAGTTCCAGATCACAGCTTCCCATGTGTTTTTCCGTCAGATACGGTTCTTCCAGCCGGATGCCGTTCACATATACCGTTCCGTCTTCCTGGAGGTTAAACCATTCTCCGGGCCCGCATATCACCCGTTTTACAAGCAGTTTGTTGTTGTAATAAAACGCCGCGATGTCACCGGTCTTGAATTTCGATGTTTTGACCGCCACCACGATTTCCCCTTCTTCCAGGGTCGGAGACATGGAACTGCCGAAAATACGCAGTGTCGGAAGCAGCTGCGTCGCGATAAGGATCGCCACTGCCGCAACCGACAACATGGCAAATGCGGTGCTGCGCAGCGTCCGGAAAAATGTACGCCTTCTTTTCCCCGCCGTTATTTCCTGACTGATCTCATCTGCCGTAGGACGATAATGATCTTTCTCACTCATGATTCGTTTCTTCCTGGCTTTCCTCTTCAAACAGCTGCGAGACCGTCTTTTTCAGAAGTGCTGCCTGACTTGGATCTTCCGCCGCAGCCTCACATAATTCACAGGTTTTTTCAGCATAGCTGACACAAAGCTGTTTGGTATCTTCGATCATTTTTTTACTGCGGGTTTCTCTGCGTTCACAGAGCCTGCGGACATTTTCCAGATAGCTGTCTGCTGTCTTCTGCGCCGCATCAAAAAGACCTCCCATACCGGCAGATGCTTCGGCAAGCGTGCCCGCCTGTTCCAGAACGACCGTCTTTTCTTCAAGCTGCTGCTTCAGGCTGGCATTTTCTGCGGCAAGCGCTTCATTCTCTTTTTCAATTTCCAAAAGGATATCCAGCAGTTCTTCCCGGCGCAGTTTCTTCAGACGGTTTTCATCTGTCTTCTGTTCTGCTCCTTCGAAAGCTGTCCATTCTTTTGCCTTATTTATTAAATCGCGCATATAAATAATATTAATAGTTGTGTGACTTTTACTATATCAACGATCCATGCAAAAAGGAAGAACGCCTGTGCTGTCAGCAGCGGAAGCTTCCTCCCTTGTTTGTCCGAAAATTCAGTATGTTTCAGTCACTCTGTTCGTTATTCCTTTTTCACCGTGCCGGCTTCTCCCGCATCCTTCGGGGTGCCTGCATCGATCTTCTTGCTGCGATCTTTCTTCGGCTTCCCATGGAACGGGTTCGGATCCAGTCCTCTGGACTTGCGTACAAGTGCGATGACTGCACAGATCAGTACAATCAGCAGGATGAACGGAAGCAGACGAACGATCGTCAGTGCCAGCTGTTCCAGGAAGTATACGAAGCTGATCCAGGACTCCTGGAAGGTCTCCTGCAGATCTTCCCAGAACCCGTCAATCCGGATACCGGTATCGGCCGGTGTGTACTTCTGCACTTCATTGACATTGAGGTAGATCGTCGAATACTGCACATCGGTATCCATTGTGGACTGACGGCTCTTCTTCTGATTGAGTTCAGTCTGTACCTGTGAAAGACGCTCTTCCACCATAATCATGTCTTCTACGGTCGTAGCAGCTTCCATCATCTGAAGCAGACGTTCCTGCTGCTTTTCCAGTGCTTCGATCTCGATCGCGTTGTCACTGTACTGACGGGAGATGTTCTGTACATTCTCCGAGCGGTTTGTCATTTTGCCGGTGCCTTCCATATCATTCATGAAGGCATCAAACTTTTCGGTCGGAATGCGGACGGTCATGGACAGCGTCCGGTTGGAAGTACGTGCTCTTCCGTCGGTGTAATACCAGCTCTTGTCACCGTCCCATTCATTCTTGTCCTGAACAATGCCCTGGTAAGCGGCGATCCGCTCCTTTACTGCCTTGACGGTCTCTTCGTAATTCAGGGTTTCAATCGTCATGGAGCCGGTGTAGACCAGTTTTTCCCCGGTGATGGCCGGTGCTGTTTCGCTCTCGCCTTTTTCATCTTCCCGTGCCGCTGCTTCATAATCTGCGGTTTCCCCGGGATAATATCCGTTGGAAATACCGTAAGCAGCTTCTTCCGCCGCATAGGAAGTGGTATCCGAAGCGTAACCCTGATGCCCCGTCGAACCGGACGATGATGAGCCGCAGGCACCCAGTGCAATTACCAGTGCCATACTGCTGAATGCTTTAATCCATTTCTTCATGTTCTTTCCCTCTTTTCTTCATAATGGAAACACCGTAATGTTTCCAGATGTTGCAAATTAGGATTCCGAATTTTGTATCTGTTTTAATAATATCAAACTTTGACATTCCCAAATCCGAAAAAACCGGTACACCTGTTCGATGCACCGGTAGGTTATAAATATTACAGATCAGATTTTGTAACAGCCTTCCTTCATCCGCTCTTCAAACTTGTCTTTGGGAAGCGGCTGATCATACAGGAATCCCTGAATACGGTCACAGCCGAGCCGGTGCAGGAAGTCTTTCTGTTCAACCTGCTCGACGCCTTCGGTAATGACATCGATATTCAGTTTGTATGCCATATCGATAATACTCCGAATAATGATCTCATCCGACTGTCCGAGTTCACGGTTGATGAACGAACGGTCAATCTTGATCTCCCCGACCGGGAATTCTCTCAGAACACTGAGGGAAGAATAACCGGTCCCGAAGTCATCAATACTGGACTGGATATTGTATTCTCTGAGACGGTTCAGGAACACTGCCATCTGGCCCTGTTCTTCTTCACTCGTCGTTTCCGTGATTTCGATAATGATTTCATTGCGTTCAATGCC
>JAEEPV010000248.1 GCA_016284975.1 Solobacterium sp. | reverse complement strand
TATGCAAAATGCCGCAGCCCCTGCAACAGGGGCAGCAGCTCTGATGGCAGAAACGGTTTCTTCTGCTGCAGCTCCCACAGCGCCTTTAGCGGCAGCCGCTCAGCCTCAGGCTGCTCCGGTATCCCCTCTGGCATCCGAAACCATGAAGTCCGCCGTGGTTGAGACCCCGGCTCCATCACCAGAAACACCGGCCGCTCCGGTCAAGGAACCTGTGAAGGTTCCGTCATCGGCAGAGTGCCCGCATTGCTTTGGTCCGAATGATCCTTCTGCGGAAGTCTGCCAGTGGTGCGGAAGCCGGTTAAAATAACACAATTTGTGATATTTTGTGAATTGCGGATCCGGTGGTCAAATCTATTGACTGCTGGTCAAAAATGCTCATAATGGATAAGGATAGGAGGTATTGGGTTTATGAGTGAGTTCAATACTACAGAATATGTCAATGAAGCCAGTGGCTTAAGAAGCTATATTACAGGTGTGTTTGTGAAGATGGGCTTAGCCCTGACAATTACCGCGCTGATTTCTTTTGGCGGATACTTCTGCATAGCGCATTATACGGAAAACGCATTCTACAATGCGATCGCCAATGTTCTGGTTTACGGAATGCTGGTTGCGATTATTGCACAGCTGGTTGTATGCGTCGTTCTTTCCAGAAAGATCACAACCCTGAAGACAAGCACAGCTACCGCGCTGTTTTATGGGTACGCGGCACTGACCGGCATTACGTTCTCAGCACTGCCTCTGAATTTTGGTTTTGACACCTTCTTCATGGCATTTGCCTTTGCGGCAGTACTGTTCTTCTGCTGTGCGATCATCGGTCATACAACCAATGTCGATCTCTCGAAGTTCGGTGGTCTGATGATCGGCGGTCTGATCGCTCTGGTAATAACATCGATTGTTTCGATGTTTATCCCGGCGCTGCGCGACGGTCTTCTGATCAGCTATGTCGGTGTTATCCTGTTCCTGTTCCTGACAGCGTGGGATATGCAGAAGATCAAAGGCTACTATTACGGAACACAGGGCGGTTACGGTACAGTCGGTGCGAATCTTGCGATTTTCGGCGCATTCCAGCTGTATCTGGATTTCATTAACATCTTCCTGTATGTTCTGAGAATCCTCGGCAGCCGTTCCAGCCGCAAATAAGTTTCATCTGACAAATATCAGTACAGCACAGTCTGTTTATGCGGACTGTGTTTTTTTAAACTGAAAGTAAAGGGAAAAATCCCTTATAATACAGTACATAACGAAATTACGAGGGAAATATGCCTGAAACTGTACTAAACGAAAGAAGTATCCGGAGAGAAACATTTGAGATCGCCTGGCCATCTGTTGTAGAGAGTGTTCTTGTCGCTCTGACAGGAATGGTCGATACCTATATGGTTGCGGGCCTTGGAAAAGCTTCTGTTGCGGCGATTGGTGTCACCAATCAGCCAAAATACTTTGTATTTACTACTTTTTTTGCTCTCAACGTGGCAATTTCATCTCTGGTTGCCCGCAGAGTTGGTGAGAAGAAAAGATATGAAGCGAACGGTGTATTCCTGACCGGATTTTATTTTGTGGTTGGGCTGGCGATTGTGCTCAGCATTCTGTGTGTAGCTGCGGCTGAACCATTCATGCGTCTTTGCGGAGCGAATGCGGAAACGATTTCGCTTTCCGTGCTGTATTTCCGCATTGTCATGGGGTTCAGTATATTTCAGCTGGTTTCGATTTATATCAATGCGGCACAGCGGGGATCCGGCAATACAAAGATTGCAATGACGACAAACGTCGTATCAAATGCTGTGAATATATTTCTGAACTACTGCCTGATTCAGGGGCATTTCGGCTTTCCGGCACTCGGTGTGGTAGGTGCAGCGATTGCGACAGTGGCCGGTACAGTTGTTGCCTGTATCATGAGTGTGGCTTCTCTTTTCCGAAACAAAAGCTTTGTTCAGATCCCATTTATTAAGGCTAACAATGTCAAACCGGAATCAAAATATGTAAAAGAGCTTGGTCCGGTAGCGGGAACATTCCTTGGAGAAAACCTTCTGACCCGCCTTGGTATGATGATTACCAGCGCCATGACCGCACGAATCGGCACCGCTCCTTATGCCGCACATCTTGTTGGTATGACTTTCATGAATCTTGGCTTCGCGTTTGGAGATGGCCTGCAGGCGGCAGCGATTGCACTGGTGGGCAGAAGTCTTGGTGAAAACGATATTCCCAAAGCAAAGAAGTATGCATGGACCGAACAGGGATTCGGCCTGGCAATTTCTGTCTTCTTCTCGATCGGAATGCTGCTGTTTTATAAACAGATCTTCAACGCATACTTTCCAAATGATCCGGAAATGCTGGGTTATGGCAGAATCATCTCACTGTTCTTCGCGGTCATCATGCCGATTCAGGTCAGCAAAATCATTTTCAACGGAACACTTCGTGCAGCGGGAGATATCCGCTTTACACTGCTGGGTTCAACTTTTGGCGTAACGATCGTACAACCGGCTCTTCTCTCCGTGTGTCAGTATGTTTTCGCGCTTGGACTGACGGGTGTATGGCTCAGTATTCTGGTCAGTCAGGCAGTTCAGCTGGTTCTGTTTGGAGGCCGTTTCATATCAGGAAAATGGGAAGGAAAGAAACTCTGAGGTACTGGAGGTATTTATGGCAGTTGAAAAAAACTTGTTGCTGACATCTCTTTCAACTAATGGGGATCGAAAAACACATCATTATTTCTACTACAAAGATAAAGCTGGTTATCGCTACTGTGATGGTCTGTCTGTTGCAGAAGCGGGAGCGAAGTATATTCTTTCAGAAGTGCCTCTGGATGAAATCATAGTTTTGGGTGCTGAGAACACGTTTCAGAGCGGAGAAGAAAATAATCGGATCGTCTTAAGGGAATATTCAGATTTTGTCGCAGATACAGATATGATGTCAGAATACTGTTTTTTTCAGTATCGGATTTCCCAGTTCCTGGATAATCTGGATCTGGAATCAATTGATGTTCTGAATGAGCTCAACCCCGATTGTGTCTCAATACTGGTGGAAAGATTGCAGATGTACAAATCTGAGATTTCAGGAATCCCCGGTTTTCGCCCGGACCGTTTATTTCATTTAATTTCTCAGGATCCTGCGCTGTTTGAGAAATTGAAGGAATATGAGAATGGTTTCAGCAAAAAAGAAAAGCTGTGGCTGAAACGATATATATATAACCAGCTTTCCCCAAATCTGAAGCTTTCCGTAAGAGAAGACAACGAGTCTATCAGAATTTGTTTTATCCCGACAGACAGAACTGCCGAAGGAAAACCTTCCATCGCTGCAGATAATGTCGGGCAGATCGTTCAGATAATTTCAGAGATCGAAGCAAATATCATCAATCTGTATATTGACATGCAGGGATTAGAAACGGCAGAAGGTTATACCATTCTTGCGGTTCTTTCCATGCTCAGTAATGACAGAAACAACAAGATCCATATCAAGGAGATCATTACGAGTCACAACCGTCCGAATGATTTTGCCGGTGTCATAGATAATCAGGAAATGGAGCGTTATGACATCAACAATCTGGTTTCGGGAATGAGTGCGTTTATCCGTTACGGAAAAGTGGATGAGATACAGTCCTACTGGGACAGCCGCAGCATTCAGGATGATCATGTTGATCTTCTGCTGTATGCGATGCGCAGAGTGGATGAAGGAATCTCTCTCTGCAATATCAGTAATCTTGAGTTCGGCATTAATCTCCTGAAGGAAGCATTAAACAATACCGCAAAGGAAGAAATGCCGGAAGTTGTCAGCAATATCTTCCGTATTCTGGAAGAAACGATTCGTCTGGATTACGGTGCATTACTGGAAGGCGAGACGCTTGATGAACTGGAGCTCGTAAAATGGGCAATGCGGAAAAAGTTCTACCAGCAGTCATTGACGATCATCGAATCACGATTGCCAAAGGATATGCTGGATCGCGGAATACTTTGCTACGCAGACAGTGCTGAAGCAAAGCAGGCGTATTTGGAGGAACTTAACCGTCTTTACTGGTCTTATCAGCCGAAGGATCGCTGGAATTTTAATGATATTCCGCATTTCTTTGTCAAATATTATGGTCGTCAGCAGCTTGACCGCAGAAAAAAGAGAGACAATGACAAACAGAAGAATTTTACAAAATATCGGATCGAAAGCCTTGATGGCCAGGCAGAGAATATCCTGAAAGGCTACTCCGTACTGAATGAGGACAGGAGTACTCTTTCAGATCTGCTGTTTACCTATTACGCTCTTGGGGATATCCGAAATCATATCAACCATGCGGAAGATCAAAAGGAAGATATTAAGCAGATTGATATACATGCACAGACAGAGAATATCAAGCTTCTGACAGAAGGTGTTGCGAATTTTATCGAAGCATATGAAAAAGGCAGGGCAAGAGCACTTGAACTGCATCAGGAACCGGTAAAAACCTGGCAGATTTCGCAGGCGGAACTAAAGGCGTACACCGCAAAACACCAAATCTCCCCGCAGAATAATCAAAATCGCAGCAGACAGGGTAAATACCCGCAAAAACAGGGGTTCCATAATCAAAATCACAGACATGAAAGAAGTAACGGAGATACCGGGAATGAAAAGAATAAGAAATCTGATTCCCAAATTCTCAGAATTACAGTTAATATAGAAAGATAAAGGAGGTTCAGCAGGGTGGAAAATAAACGTGAAGATGGTGTGCTGACAATCTTTATTCCGGAACGGATTGATGCAGGAAACGCATCGGATATTGAAAGTGAACTTGAAGCGATCCGTAAAGAAGCAGATGATCAGCAGGTAGTCTTTGACTGCTCGGGTCTGGAATATATCTCAAGTGCGGGGCTCCGGGTAATTATGAAGGTTGTCAAACAGGAAAAGAGTGTCTCTGTAATAAATGTATCACCGGAAGTCTATGACATCTTTGATGTATCAGGGTTTACGAACTTTATTACAGTAGAGAAACGCGCATAAAAAATATTCTGCATTTCGCAAGCGATCTTTGAAAAGATCGCTTTTTTCTTACCATGTGATTGGTGAACCATTATATAATTAAGACATCATGAAATTATATAAGGGGAATAAATTACTAAGAATCGTCAGTGCCGCATGCCTTTCATTGACCGTGTTAAGCAGCGGCATTTTATCGGTCGGAGCAGAACAAACAACGTCTGATCTGCATGAGAGTCAGTGGTATTTCATTAATACAACAAACGGTGTTGTTTTTCCGAAATGGACCGCCCAGACTGGTACGAATATTACTCCGGAAAAGAAAGCCGTCATAGCTGTTGTTGATTCCGGTATTGATTATCTGCACGAAGATCTTGCGTCAGTGGTATGGAATAAATCCGATTACAGTTCCGAGCAGCAGGCAAAACTGACCGAGCTGGGATTTGCCAGTCATGGAATGAATGTGTTCAATTTTGGAAGCGAACCGACTGATGAAGACGGTCATGGTACGCATGTGGCCGGCATCATTGCGGCTGCGTGGAATGGCATTGGTGTCAGCGGCGCGTTAAACGGTGTCCGGATCATGGCGGTCAAAGCGACGAATACGGAGGGACACGATGCAAACGCGTCCGATGTGTATGCAGGTCTTGAAAAAGTACTTGCCGCAAAAAAGACCGGCGTCAATATCGTGGCGGTGAATCTTTCGTGGGGCGGAAATATTGCGGACAGTGATCCTGAAATACTGGATGATGTAATGACCCGCCTTGGCGAAGCGGGCATTGTTACTGTTATGGCAGCAGGGAATCAGGGGATAGATCTGAATGAAGAAAGCC
The DNA here is from genome assembly GCA_016284975.1 of Solobacterium sp. Taxonomy (GTDB): domain Bacteria; phylum Bacillota_I; class Bacilli_A; order Erysipelotrichales; family Erysipelotrichaceae; genus Bulleidia. The sequence goes on along the minus strand of JAEEPV010000248.1, from coordinate 5,710 downwards.
AGATGGCGTCGTATCTCCGTTCCAATCCGTATGTGATTGTGGCTGCGGCCAGTGATAAAAACGGCAAAATTGCCGGAACAGGTGAAGAATCCACCGCGGTGAATTCAAATTATGGAAATCGTTATGTTGACGTGGCGGCTCCGGGCGTTGATATTCTTTCCACATATCCCAGAAGCAAGTCGGAATCCGAAGCGAATCCGGGATATAAAAATCTGGACGGAACATCCATGGCTGTGCCGATTGTCACTGCTCTTGCGGTACTTGTTTATGACAGGTTCTCCACAGTGGACGAAAGCGGTAAGGTAACCGTGACACTGGAGGCGGATGAAATCGCATCCCGTGTCATTACTTCTGCAAAAACGAATGCCCTGAATGAAAAAGTATTCAGTGGTCTGATTAATACGGCGAATGCGATTGACCAAAACGTCACGAAACCATTGGCATATTATGGCAGGTATAAAGATGGGGTTCTGATGATCTGGGGAAGTGGATTTGGAAACAGCGGAACCATAAAGGTTAACGACCGGTCCGTATCTGCAAGTGAGTGGAAAGGCGGCTCCATAAAAGTTTCGGTACCAAATCTGTATCTTTGCGAAAACAAGGTTTCAATTACAACCGCGGACGGAAAAAACTGCACACGTTGGATCAGCGTTACGGGAAGTACAGATCTGATTACAGAACTCTGTTCCCCGGGTTCATCAAATCTTGAAAACCTGCAGCTGATATCAATGGCAGCTACAGGCGGTGTGCTCTATCAGTTAGCAGTGGACGGAAGAAGCGGTTCGTATGAAAAGGTTCTTCTGAAACGGCTTCCGGGTGCGACCAGCTGGACGGTTGTGGATGACACTATCGACTTTGGCTGGGATGAAATGGACGGAGCCAACGGATGGCTGTACTTTGTAGATTACTATGGCAATAACCTGACGGAGTACAACCCTTCCACCAAAGAGAAGAGAACCTACACACTTCCTCAGACACAGGATGATTCCGGCTGGATGGTCCGCTATATCGGAGACCGAATATTTGTCGGTTACACAAAGGAATCGGTCGTACACGTCGCGACCGTCAATAATGATGGCTCGCTCAATGAGGTGGTGTCGGTAGAAGGTAACAGTCAGGTTCTGGATATTTATGCATACAACGGATCAAGATTCCTGCTTTGCAAAAATCGGGATGAGAACAAGGAAATTATCCGGCTGTATAAGATCGATGAAGCAAGTCATGCCGTAACCAAGATCTTTGAAAAAGAATATGGCTCAACGGGCCTCAAGGCATATGGATATAAAGATCGAGTTGTTGTCGCACCGATTGTGACGAAGAACAGCAATGGCGGTTATTCCTGGTCCATGGATGAATATGAACTGAACGGAACAGCGGAAAATCCAGCACCAACAAGAACCGTAATTCTTGGTGGAGGTCATCTGTATGAGAATTCCAGATTCAATATGCTTGATGGTGTAATTGCGGATGGGATGTTCTATACGAATTCCTTATCAGATGCTGCACGTCATAATGTCGCTTCTCTGATGATTCCTCTGAAAGGTTATGTTCCTCCGACACCTCCGACACCAACACCAACACCAACTCCAACGCCGGCACCGACTCCGGCACCGACTTCTGCTCCCTCCGGAGGCGGAAGCACTCCGGCTCCCGGGGGAAGTACAGTCGTTACCTGCCAGGATGCGGGATATGCGCCGGGCTGGTACTGGGATGAGTCAAAGAAAGCCTGTGTCGCACCGAAAGGCAGCAGTAATCCTTCCGGCGGGAAAAGCGGAAAAATCAATTATGGCGGAAAAACCAGTACGGTCACTCCCGGCGGCAGTGGAGGCGATAAGGATAATCCGTCTGCTTCACCTGATCCGGAGGATACTGCAGAACCGTCGGCTTCCGCAGATCCTACTGCAACGCCTTCCATGACTCCGGATGAAAGTGCGACCCCGACTCCGGATCCCAAGCTTCCGTTTCCGATCGTCAATACGAAGGGAATCATGTGGTTCCTTGGCATCCCGTTGGTTATGATCATTGCCGGACTTGCATTGTATCTGATTTCCAACAACGCACTGACTCCCTGGATCATTGGAGCGGATGCACTGATTGGATTGATCCTTGCGATACTTGACCACAGTCTTGTTGGCTGGATCCTTCTGGTACTGAACCTGGCGGCAGTAGGCTTGATGGCACTGTACCGGATGGGTAAAAAAGAAGAAGAATAATTCTGACCTCGAAGATGGACTGCATAAAGCAGTTCATTTTCTTCAGGGGATTCTCCGTCTTTGGCATGCACGATCATACTGCAGGCTTGATAGAATATAAGTACGAACACATGAAGGGATCCGCCATGAGTGCAGATGTATTTATTAGCTATAAATCAGACGAAGAATCTTATGCAAAGACCGTTCGTAAAGTATTGGAAGACAACGGTATTTCATGCTGGATGGCACCGGACTCGATACCTGCCGGTTCCAATTACATGAAACAGATTCCCCAGGCAATCGACGACTGCAAGGTCATGATCATTTTGATTTCCAAAAAGTCGCAGCAGTCCACCTGGGTGAAGAATGAGTTCTCGCAAGCGGTCACGAAACACAAGACAATCATTCCGTATGTTATTCAGGACTGCCCGCTGGAAGATGAATTCCAGTTTTCCATGAGTACGATGCAGCAGGTGTATGCATGGCAGGATGAAGAAGCCGCACTGCAGCGGATTGTACGCGATATCCGTGCTTCTCTGAATGAGGACGAGCAGGCGAAGGTTGAAATCAAAGTCGTACACAAGACCAAGCCGCCGGTATGGGTCTATGCGGTTATCGCAGTTCTTGCGGTTGCTGTAATCGGTGCAGTGATTTTTGTGAACCTCACAAAGAAAGCTGTTTCCAATCACGAAACAGCAGCTCATGCCGCATCCGTTTATTATTCAGAAATCGTTCCGTACAGTCTGGCGGGATTTTATGAGACCGCACAGATGGCAGAGAATGACAGATTTTCCATGAATACATATGATCGGGCATTCTCGCTTTTGAGTTTTATCCGGAATGATTCCGGGAAGTCCATGTTTGTAGAAAAAATCGCAGTGGATATTCTGGATCTGGTTCCTGTTACAGTACCGGAGATTGTTCTGGACGGTGTGATGAATGAAGAAAACGTATTTACGATTCTCGCTTTTAACGATGGTTGGGGTGATGCCGATAACATCCCGGTAAAATGGTCCGTGATTCCGGAAAACGGAGTTCCGGAGTTTCCGTCATTTATTGAGAGTATGAGCGGGCAGGGGACAGTTTCAGTGAAGTCGGGAGAAGCGGCTTTGATTCTGAAAAAACAGGCAGACTTCCACGAATTGCTTGAATGGGCAAGAAGCCAGGATTCCAAGTATCTGACAAGCCTGTATACGCTGATGGTGGAAGCAGATTGCGGGGATACACCACAGATCCTTGCGATGTTTCTGCTGTATGACCCGGACACGGACAGCATTACCTATACGTTTGGCGGAGCGGATTCTGACCGGCCGACGATCACACTGTATGGCGTGCTGGATGTGGATAATCCGCCGAAATCGATTCGGTTTACGACGGGGGATTCCACGCCTCTGGTGGATGATACGTTCCGAATAGAAACCGTCATCATACCGACAAAGTCGTGTGATGTGACGCTGCGGGGTTCTTACTCCATGGGTGGAGATCTGTATGAGACGAATGCGTACAGCGTACGGGTGAGCGTTCCGTATTTTGAAGAGAATTCGAATATGCTTTCCGGTAGGATGACCAGGGAGCTTGCAGAGATCGATATGAACGACGTGAAACGGATGCGGCAGATTTGTTCGAAGTACCGCTATGACATTCAGTCGATTCTGCCGGAAGATGTACCGAGGGGATGAGAAAAACGGCCAAAGCAGCACGGCAGAGAGTAAAATAGTATCAGAACTTCTAAAAGGAGATTTCGTCATATGAAAATAATTACCGGAGTAGGAGCGGCTGTCCTGGACCATTTGAATCTGATTGAGGACTATCCGAAAGAAGACGGAAGCACTCACATCACTCAGATCATCTGTCAGGGCGGCGGAGCGTGTGCTACGGCAATCGTTGCGGCACACCGGCTTGGCATGCATGGACAGATGATTACCACGATTGGGGATGATGAGACCGGAAGGATGATTCTGGATGGACTGGATCAGGAAGGTATCGATACTACGATGGTTGAGATCGTTCCGGACGGTATCTCTCCGCATTCTGAGATCATGGTGAATCCACAGACCGGAACACGCACCAAGTTTGTCTGCAACAATACACTTCCGCCGATCGCATGGAATAAGGATCAGATTGATCAGATCCGCAACAGTGATCTGCTTCACGTGGATGGAACCAGATACGATAATGCCATGGCGGCGATCAAAATTGCGAAACAGTATGGAATTCCGGTATCAGTTGATGGCTGCCATATGGAAGAAGACAAGGAACTGAATCGGTCGATGGCACTTGAGGCGGATATCCTGATCATGAATGCCAGGTATCCGAAGCTCGTTGCCAAAACGGCAACCACCGAAGAAGCGCTGGCATTCTTTGCCGCAAACGGTCCGAAAGTTGTGATTTCCACTCAGGGCACAAACGGGTGCCTGGCCTGGATTGATGGCAAGGTAGAAGTATTCCCGGCATATTCGGTGAAAGCGGTAGATTCAACCGGTGCAGGCGATGTGTTCCACGGAGCGTTCCTGGCTTCATATATGAATGATGGAGATGTCAGAAGAGCAATCCGTTATGCTTCGATCGCTGCGGCACTGAAATGTACACAGGTCGGAGGCCGGGCAGGCATTCCGACGGACAGGGAAATTGTGTCATATCTGTAGGAGGGATTATGCCAGTAACGGAAAAGAAGAAAACAGCTTCCAAGCCAAAGACTGCCGCGAAGAAAAAGAAAACCACTTCTTCATCCATTCGCCTGAGCGCGGACGAAAAGAAACTGCTGCAGAACTACCGGAAATGCAATCTGATTGAGAAAAAACTGATCGAGACCATTACGGAGAAAGCGGCAGGCGGAATTGATCTGAGCAGTCTCGTCGGACTTCTGAAGTAAGAAATCGCGAATATGCGGTTTCTTTTTTAAATAATATAAAGCGGCACACCCGGAAGTGTGGATTTTGCTGGAAATGGCAAAAAATCATTGACATCGCATATTTATCGGATTATCATCAATCGTGCTTGGCGAAAAAAGGCTTTGTTGCGGACAAAGCTTAATATTTGGCTGAGAATTGGCACACTTGGATGTGTGTGCATATAGGGCGAAAGGAGAAAGAAATGCCTACAATAAATCAGCTGGTACGCAAAGGCCGTACCGACAAAGTTTACAAATCAAAGTCCCCGGCATTGAACCGTGGATACAACTCGCTGAAAAAGAAGAACACTCGAATCAGTTCTCCGCAGAAGCGTGGCGTATGCACCCGTGTCGGCACAATGACACCGAAGAAGCCGAACTCCGCGCTTCGTAAGTATGCCCGTGTACGTCTCTCCAATGGTATGGAAGTTACAGCGTACATTCCGGGTGTTGGTCACAACCTGCAGGAGCACTCCGTTGTTATGATCCGCGGCGGACGTGTTAAGGATCTCCCGGGTGTTCGTTACCACATCATCCGCGGTACACTCGACTGCGCAGGTGTTGACGGACGCAACCAGGGCCGTTCCCTGTATGGGGCGAAGAAGCCGAAGAAATAAGATAAGACAGG
>JAEEPV010000247.1 GCA_016284975.1 Solobacterium sp. | reverse complement strand
TTTGGACGGAAGGTGACACGGGAATATGTCGAAAAGCTGCTGCGGGACAAGTGCGTGGAACTGGACTTCAAGGAGCATATCACCCCGCATAAGCTGCGGCACAGCTATGCGACCCATTTACTGCAGGGCGGGGCAGATCTCAGAGCAATACAGGAAATGCTCGGGCACTCGGATATCAAGACAACCGAAATCTATACCCATGTGGCGAACCGGCAGATGTTTGAAAGCTATGCCAGGTTCCATCCGGGCGGAAACGATGACAGCGATCTGAAATGACCGCTGTTTTTTTATCTAAAACAAAAGCATCCCGAAGGATGCCTGATAATTACATCAATTCTCTTTCAGAAGAGAGATTGATCCGGCGGCCAGAGCCAGACTGCCAAGCAGCAGGATCAGCCATTGGATCGGATTCTCATCACCTGTATTGGGAACACGGTTTACGCGTGTATTCTGAACCGCAGGAGAGAAGGTGCCGTTGGTTACGACCGGGATGTCCGCGACTATGGCAGAACCTTTTCCGGAAGGCGTTGGTTTCGGATCGGGAGTCGGGGTCGGAGTTGGAGACGGAATCAGTTCAAACCGTGCGGTCAGAAGTTCGGAGTGATGAAAGAATGTGTAGGTTCTCGAAAGAGTGGGATCCGTGGAAATCAGCTGGCCGTTCAGATACCAGCCAAGGAAGCGATAGCCGGAACTGGTAGCAGCGGTAAGCGTTGCCGTTTTTTCAATATTCAGACCTTCTTTGCTGGAGAATAAGAGTTCCATCATGTCACTGACGGCTCCGCCGATATCCGCAACTGCACCGAGCTGAATGTATTTCGATACATAATAGGTATCCGCAAAGTGACCATACGGACCGGGTTCCGGGGAAGAAGACAGGCTTCTGGAAGAATCCATATTACGTGTCATTACAAGACCGCTGACGGGATCAAAGGAGACACTTCCGATATTCAGCAGCAACCGGTCAAAAACGCTGGTTTCTCCTTCATTCAGGTAAACGAGAGGGAGAGCTGTAAGATCAACGTTATAGTCATCTGCAAAGAACTGATAATCCGGATTCTCGGGATCATAGATCTCAGGGGAACCCATGTATGAGAATTCAATAATGCTTAAGTTATGGGTATTACCATTTTCAAACGGGACAAACTCAAGGGTATACGCCTGATCTGCACGAAGATACAGTACACGTCTGCCGGCGGAATCAACATTCATATGGATGAAGTGATCCTTCTCAGGGGCCAGGAACAGATCATCGTCAACAATAATAGCCTTCACTGCGTCGGGATCTTCCATATCCAGTCCCTCATACAATACGAAGTACATTGAATTGTCATTCGAGTATTCCGGCAGGGTGATCATACGATAGCCCCAGGCTTCCGGTGCCGTAGGCTTTACAAGATAATATTCCTGATCCTGCTCAGAAGAAAGGATCCGCTGCCATGACAGATAGACATCCAGTTCATGACTGCTCCAGAGGCAGTTGAAACTCTTATAGAAACCATATACTCCGAGCAGATCCTGCGGCAGAACTTTCAGAGCCTGCTTGACCATTGTCTGTATATATTCCTTATAAATAGCACGGCGTTCTTCTTCGGTTTCATCCGTAAATGGCTGACGGGTGGTGAAGTTCCAGTCCGGAGCAAGATCAATATTATAAAGTCCGTCGAGGAAAATATCCGGCAGGGTCTCAAGCGGATTCATGGCATATTTAAGAAGCTCAATCAGCGCATCTGTGTCTTTCAGCATCAGATCGATCGCTGCTTCTGCAGCAATCTCCATTGCCTTCGATTTCGCTGCATCAAGGAAAACTTCCGTCGAAATATTGCTGGACTTTTCAGGAGGGGTACCGATAAAGATCTTTGCGAGCATCTGCAGACCGCTCTGCATGCCATCGGCAAACTCATCTCTGGTAAATGTATCGGTCAGGTTATACATATAAGCAGTCAGGAATTCGGTCAGATCCATTTTTTTCGGTAAAATACCATCGCCCCAGTAATATGTGCTGAACTCCAGCGGATCATAGTGGATCGAACCATCTTCCGTTACATAAATGAATTCATTTTCGTCTAATTCTGATATTTCCTTATTATTAATTACCGCGTACATCTCGAGAAGTTCGGCAAGATGTTCTTCCGCATCGCTCAATGCCACTTCTGTGTCTCTTCCGTAACGGTCGATATTCCAGTTTCCATAGAGTACACGATTCAGAAAGTCATATTCTGCCGCAAAATTGTGAATATTATTGTATTTCGGATTCCGAATCAGATTTCCGTTTTCATCAATCAGATCTGCATGTATTGTGCTGGCAGCATGCGGAGCACCAAAGGTATAGGCGTAGATATCTTTTTGATTGAGCCGGAGACCTTCAATTCCGAATAACTGATCAGAGTTGCCGTTTTCATCGAGCATATCATCCAGATAGGCAACCGCAGTATTGGATAATCCGCCGCCGCGCGACATACCGGTAGACCAGATCTTCAAATCACCGGTAATATTATTATCTTTTAAATACTGTTCCAGGAAGGGAAGCATATAATCGGTTGTGGCAGAACTGAATCCCAGAAGGTCGTTACTGTTATCGGGGCCAGCTTCACCAACTTCCGGATTATTTGCCCATTCACCAAGATATCCAACTGATCTTGGAATAAATGCGATCAGTGTATACTCTTTTCCATTATCATCAATCATCTTTTTCATGCCGCAGACAACACCGGCAGAGACCGGAGTTCCGATCTTGGTATAGGCATCATTGATCTGGATATTCTCAAATCCGATCGTTCTTAACAGATCCTGGACATTCTTCGATCCGTTCTCTTGTCTTACGGCATCTTCGATCTCTTCAATTCGCTTGATTTCTCCATCTTCGTAAATATAACCACCGGCACGGTAACTGGGGTTGGTCGAATTCGCTATAACAGCGGACATCGCAGCGAGTTCGGGATAATATGCATACTCATCGGAAGTGGAATCATGATAAAAATAACTGTCACTATAGATAAACTTGATCGGCATGTCATAGGTCTCATGGCGGTTCGACATATAGGCAATGCCTTCAATATAGTTATCACTGCGGTCAGGCTCTGAGACAGATGCATTCTCTCTAGAAGACTCTGCAGGAGCAGCAACCATCCGAAGCAACGGAGCATTATTTTCCGTATAATCAACCGATTCATCCGGTTCAGCAGGGGATTCGCTGATATTATTTTCATTATCAGCAATTGATTCATTCGCATCAGCTGGAGAATCGCTGAGGAAAGATTCTTCCGGATCAGCGGCATTCGGGGTATCCGTTTCCGGCTGAATTGTTTCTGATCCTTCTGCAGCAGGAAGCACTTCTGTAACAGGATCAGCAGGATTCACATTATTATCTGTATCTATATAAGTCTGAGTGGTATCAGAAGGTAACGTCTGCGGATATTCCGGCACGATAAAAGAATCCGGTGTTTCTGCAGAAGGCTGTGTTCCTTCCGGATCCGTTGGCTGTTCAATTACTTCCGGAGCATTCTCAATATAAAAATTATCATTTGTATTATCATTTCCAGT
>JAEEPV010000246.1 GCA_016284975.1 Solobacterium sp. | reverse complement strand
TCTGGATCTGTGAGGATCAGATCATGCGGGTTATTTCAGACGGAAGAGCCAATACGGTAGTTCTCTTCCAAAACGGTTATCGTCTTGAGATTCCATATAATATCCGCATGGTAAAGCGGCAGATCGAGAACTGCAGACGCTGCCGAAAGATACTGATGAACTATAAAGAAGATCTGATTGAGCGGCCGCTGTATATTGCCGCAAAGGAAATCAACTGATAAATATGAAAAACGAATCATCCATGCATTTTACCAGACGGGATATCATTTCTGTACTTTCTGTAGTTTTTGCCGCATTGATCTATTCCGTCGGAATGAATCACTTCGTTAAAGCCGGTAATCTCTTTCCGGGCGGCTATGCCGGTATAGCCCGGCTCATATCCGCAACTGCAGAGCAGTACTTTCATATTGATATCAATTTTTCGGTAATCTACTTCTCTTTGAATCTGATCACTGCGATCATTGTCTGGCGTCATGTCGGCCATAAATTTGTCCTTTATTCGGGTCTGTTTTTTACGCTGAGCTCGATTCTGATTGCCGTTCTGCCGGTTTCAAAAGTTACCGGTGATATATTGCTGATCAGTGTATTCGGCGGTCTGATCACCGGCTTTGCGGTGGGGCTGGTGCTGCGAAACAACGCCAGTTCCGGCGGTACCGATTTTATTGCAATCTGGATGTCAACGGTATATAACCGCCCGACCTGGAACTACATCATGGCAGGCAATGCCGTAATTCTGATCCTTGCCGGACTCCTGTTTGGATGGGATAAGGCACTTTATTCCATCATCTATCAGTTTGTCAGCACGCAGGTGGTCAGTACGATGCATAAGCGGTACAAGTATACCCGTCTGGATATCGTTACCAATGTACCGGATGAAGTATGCAACGTGATATTTACGAAAACCAGCCACGGAGCCACAAAAGTCCGCTGTGAAGGGGGATACTCGCATGATGAGCACTGGCTGCTTCTGGTCACGATCAATACCTATCAGCTCTCTGAGGTCATTCAGCATATCAAAAAGGCAGATCCGAAGGCTTTTATCACCATCTGCAATGTCGAACGGATCGTCGGAAACTATCATCAGATTCCGCTGGAATGATTCCGTTTCACTCTGTCGCAAAACAGTTTGGTGTTCCTGTTCCGGAACACCTTTTTTGCCTTGTAAGCGTACTTAATTAAACGTAAAATAAATAGAGGCATTCCGTTCAGAAGGGAGGTGATTTTCATGAGCGATCACATATCAGATCAGGTTCCGTTATGTACAGTTTTCATGAAAATTAAATCCCGGGAGGTATTCAAATGGACGAAATGTACGAAGAAAAGGAGCTTGATTCCTTTCGAACCCTGCTGAAAAACAAGCAATATGCCGGTCTGCGCGGAAAAGCGCAGGATATGAACAATGCGGACCTCGCTTCCATCATGGAACACATGGAAGACGAGGATATGCTCAAAATGTTCCGTCTGTTCCCAAAGGAACTGGCAGCTGACGTTTTTGCGTTGCTTGACGTCGACAGTCAGCAATACATCATCACCTCGCTGTCCGACAAGGAAGCCGGTCAGGTTATCGATAATCTGTATGCCGATGATGCGGCGGATCTTCTGGAAGAGATGCCGGCGAATATCGTCAAGAAAATCCTGGCCAATGCCAAGGCGGATACCCGAAACGATATCAATCATCTTTTGCAGTATCCGGATTCCTCGGCCGGTTCTGTCATGACAGTCGAGTTTGTGGATCTGAAGGAAAACATGACTGTTCGGGAAGCTCTTGATCGCATCAAGAAGATCGGTATGGATTCCGAAACAGTCAATACCTGTTATGTCCTGAACCCGAAGCGGTTCCTGCTTGGAACGGTCGCACTGCGTTATCTCATTATCAACGACGAAAATGAACTGATCGGCGACATCATGCATGAAGAAGTCGTCTCCTGCAATACGAGCACGGACCAGGAAGACGTCGCACGGATCTTTAAAAAATATGACTTTGAAGCACTTCCGGTCGTAGACAAGGAAAACCGGATGGTCGGCATTATCACGGTCGATGACGTCATCGATATCATGGAACGTGAGACAACCGAAGATATCGAACGAATGGCTGCCATCATTCCGAGTGACAAGCCGTATCTCAAGACCGGTATCTTTGAAACCTGGAAGAAACGGATTCCGTGGCTGTTATTGCTCATGATTTCTGCTACGTTTACCGGCAAGATCATCACCGGATTCGAGTCTGCTCTCAGCAAGTATATTATTCTTTCGTCCTTTATTCCGATGTTAATGGACACCGGAGGAAACTCCGGTTCGCAGGCCAGTGCGGAGGTCGTTCGTTCCATCTCACTCGGCCAGGTGGAATTCAAGGATATTCTGAAGATTGTCTGGAAAGAAATGCGGGTCGGCATCCTCTGCGGTCTGACACTCAGTGTGGCCTGCTTTATAAAATGTCTTGTTCTCGATCAGGCACCGATCATGGTTGCCTTTACGGTTTCATTAACAGTCATCTGTGCCGTATTGTTTGCTAAAACGATCGCATCCTCTCTGGTGCTGATCGTTTCCAAAATGAATCTGGACCCTGCAGTCGTAGCTTCTCCAATGCTTACGACTATCATCGATGCGATTTCGCTTCTGATTTATTTTTCGATCGCTACTGCTGTTTTGCATCTGTAAGCTTGGAAGGAGTTCCTTATGATTGTTGTTTATACGTCTCCGGGATGTGCCAGCTGCCGAAAGGTCAAGGCCTGGCTGAAAGACCGGAAGCTTCCGTTTATCGAAAAGAACATTTTTCGCACACTCCTCAATGACGAAGAAATCCGTTATCTTTTAATGCGTTCGGAGAATGGATCTGATGATATTATTTCGAAACGTTCCAAAGTTCTGGCGGAACAGAAAATTAATCTCGACGAAATGTCCCTGAATGAACTGATCCGGTTTATCCGGGAGAATCCGTCGGTTCTGAAACGACCGATCATCGTCGATGAGAAGAGTTTTCAGGTTGGCTACGACAGCGAAGAAATCGGTGTTTTTATTCCGGAAGAACTTCGCCGCATCGCATTTCATACGTGTTCAAAAGACTGTCCGAATTATAATGGCTGCGGAACGGTTCGTGAAGAGGATTGTCCGGAGAAATGCTGCTGATGGATTTTTCATGGTTCATGGAAAATCCATTGCCTGTTGCGGCGCTTGTCTTCCATCTCTTTTTTCTGCTCTGGTTCATAAACAGTTTTTATTTTAACCGTTATCGGCTGCGCTCCGGCGTGCTGTTTTTTCTTTGTCTGCTATCTCTGGCAGTGTTTCTGTTTCTGGCAGATCCCACACCCGGACAGATCATGACGTCGGTGCTGTTTCTTCTTTCGGCTCTTCTGATTCTGCTGGTGATCTTCGGCGGAATCCTTCTGGTTGTTTCTATGCTTTATAACGGCGTTATACTGCTGCGAAAGGAAGGCATTTCCTTTCACAACTGTCTTTCTCTGATCATTGTCATACACGTGATTATGACGCCGGTCATCATTGCCAACTACGATAAGATCATACAGCATGAAGCGATTGAAATCCTCGTTGGTATCAATGGCATTCTTACGATTTATTTACTGCTGATGGCAGTCTTCTATGTGACAAGCGGAATCCTTGTCATAGTAACTTCCCAGCACCGGGCGGTCGATTATATCATTGTGCTCGGCTGCGGTCTCAGAAAGGGAAAGGAAGTAACGCCACTACTGGCTGGTAGAGTCGATCGGGCGATACGTCTGTACCGAAAAGCTCCGCAGCGCTCCTACCTTGTAATGTCGGGCGGACAGGGAGACGATGAGGAAATATCGGAAGCAGCAGCCATGAAAAACTATGCGCTAAGCAAGGGAATTCAAGAAAACCATATTCTTCTGGAAGAGAATTCCGTCAATACGGAAGAAAACATGGCATTTTCCAAAAAGCTGATCGAATCCCATTGTCCTTTCAAATGCAAAATCTCCTATGCGACCAACCGCTATCATCAGTTTCGGGCCGGGGCATATGCACATGATGCCGGAATGAATATCCGGGGCGTCGGCAGCAGGACGAAGACCTATTATGAACAAAATGCGATCATCCGGGAGTTTCTGGCAATGATCCACCGGGATCAGAAGATGCATATGATCTTTCTGTCGATTCTCGTAATGCTGTATCTGTACACGGTTTACTCTGGTGTACTGTAATCATACAGGTGCTTTTGGCACCTGTTTCTGTACTATAATGAGACCCATGAGAAAAATACTGGTTGGTTTATCCGGCGGCGTGGATTCTGCAGTCGCCGCATATCTTCTGAAGCAGCAGGGGGAAGATGTCACCTGCGCTTTTATGCGCAACTGGGACTCTTTGACCAATGATGATATTCTCGGCAACCCAACCCTGGAAGAAGACCAGTGCTCACAGGAAAAAGACTGGGCGGATGCGCAGGCTGCGGCCGATCTGCTTGGACTGCCGCTGCTGCGGATTGATTTTATTGAAGAGTACTGGACCGATGTATTTGAGCAGTTTCTTGCGACTTACCGGAAAGGCAGAACGCCTAATCCGGATATTCTTTGTAATCGATATATCAAGTTTGATAAATTTCTGGAATATGCCCATTCAAACGGGTTTGATACACTTGCGACCGGTCATTATGCAAAGATCGGCACCTATCATGGCAGGACGGCTTTAATGAAAGCGGATGATCGAAACAAGGATCAGTCCTATTTTCTGGCGGAAATCAACCGGGACTGTCTCGATTCGATCTGTTTTCCGCTGAATGCGATTGACAAGACAGAAGTACGTCGGATTGCCTGCCAGATCGGTCTTTCCATCGCATCCAAAAAAGACAGCACCGGCATCTGTTTTATCGGAGAACGAAAGTTCCGGCAGTTTCTTTCCAACTATCTTCCGATGAAACCGGGGAAAATCATTGATGTTCACGGCAATGTTGTCGGCGAACACCAGGGTGTTCTTTACTATACGATCGGGCAGCGAAAAGGTCTGAATATCGGAGGCACCGGCCCATATTATGTAATTGGTAAAAATGTCGAGCGAAATGAGCTGTATGTCGCGAAAACGGATGATGAATCCTGGCTTTACAGCAACAGCTGTGTGATTACCGGTGTCAACTGGCTTGCCGACTGTGATCTTCCGCTGGCGATGCAGGCAAAATTCCGTTATCGGCAGTCAGATCAGGAGATCACGTTGATACGAATGGATGAACATACGGCAAAAGCGGTCTATCCGCAGTCGATCCGTTCCGTTACTCCCGGTCAGGAAGCGGTATTTTATCATGAAGATGCCGTAATCGGCGGCGGTGAGATTGATCAGGTATTCCGTGATGAGATCGATCTTTCGCAGCTGATTCAGGAATCCGTGGATGAGGGAATTGCCCATGGATGCTGAAAACACCTTACTGGGGAAACCGACTTACATCCTGTTTCGGAATGACGAGACGTTTTATACCGTCATGAAGTTCCGTCTGGAAGACAAAAGCGAAAAAGTAATTACTGTGACCGGCTTACTGCCGCAGCGGCCGGAGCCGGATGTACTCTATCGCATTTACGGTTCCTATATTGAACATCCGAAATACGGCATGCAGTTCAAGATTGAAGCCATGGAACGGCCTCTTCCAAGTGAAAGCGAGAGTGTTATCCGTTATCTGTGCGGTGTACAGTTTCCCGGCATCGGCAAAAAAACAGCAGAAAAGATCGTTTCATTACTCGGAGATGAGTGTCTCTCGCTGATCCGGCAGGATCCGGATGTCCTGTATCAGATACCAGGACTGTCGGAAGAGAAAATTGAAATCATAAAAGAAGGTATTTCACAGGAAGAAGATGGAATGGCGGATCTGGTCCGTTTTTTGAATGTGCATGGAATCGGTGTCCGCAATCTGGTTCGTCTGAACCGTACATATGGAAAAAAGGCGCTGGAGAAGCTGAAGGAGAATCCATACCGTGTCATGGAAGAGTGTGCCGGCTTTGGATTTAAGACTGCAGACAAGATTGCTCTGGCACTTGGCTTTGAAAAAGATGATTCTCGACGTCTGACAGCGCTGATGATCGCATTATGCATGGACCTCTGTGTTTCCAGGGGAGATTCTTATTGTCTGGAAGATGAACTGTTTGAACGGTTTCGAAAAGAGACCGGTACGATCCATGCGGAAGCGGAAACGGTACTGGAAGAGGCCATCGGCCGAAAGCAGTTATATGAAGAAGGGGAAAAAGTCTTCCCGATCTCTCAGTATCAAAGCGAGATCACCGTAAGCGAGTTTCTCAAAGGCTTTCCGTATGAAGAACGGGATCCCTATGATGAACAGCAGCTCGAAGACAGTCTGGAAGATCTGCAGAACAATATGGGGATGCGTTATGACGACTGTCAGATCGCGGCGATCCATGCATTCTTTGAACATCCGTTCATGATCGTTACCGGCGGTCCCGGAACCGGGAAAACGACGGTTGTACGGGCGCTTGTGACTCTTTTCCGCAAACTGTATCCGGGTGCGACGGTTCTTACTGCCGCTCCGA
>JAEEPV010000245.1 GCA_016284975.1 Solobacterium sp. | reverse complement strand
GGAAGCAGCTTTGCCGGAATCTGCCATCTCCGCTTATTTCGGTCATATCAAAAACAAAGATTTTGATGGTATTTATGAAGACTCCATGGTTGTAAGCCCGCACATCAATTCCAAGGCGGACTATATTGCCAAACTGGAGGAGATCTATAAGGGTGTCAATACATCGGATATTGAATATACCGGTCTCGACAATACGGATGGATCGAAAGATTATAAGCTGTACTATAACAAACAGTATCTTGCGACACTGAAACTGATCAAGGCTTCGGATGGTAAGTGGATGGCATCGACGGTGTTCAGCGGAGATCATGATTATGTGATTGAAGTTCCAGTCGGACTTAAGATTACCGCCAACGGTGTAGAAGTCGGTTCGGAGTATCTGCTGGAAAATGACACTGTTGCAAGCAATTTCTCGGGTCTTCGTGATCAGAGTCAGGCACCGCGTGTAGATGTCTATGAACTGAGTAATCTGCTTGGTGAACCTGTAATCGAAGTGGCAGGGGAAAGCGGCTATGGTACATTGACGGATGTTCTGACCGGACATATCTTTGTCGGAAAGACAGCCAGCGATTCCTCTCTTGCACAGACGATGATCGACGATGCGATTATCTGTGCAAAGTTCCCGGCGCAGGAAGCCAGTCTTGGTCAGGTTGGGGCAATCTCCATTACCGCAAGCGACTGGTACAACCGTGTGGCCGGTGTTCAGAATCAGTGGTTTACTTCTCACGGGACCAGCAGCTTCAGCAACCAGAATGCGTTCAACATCATTCAGCAGAGTGAAGACTCCATGGTTGGATTTGTAACGTTTGATTATTATGCCAGCAACGGGGAAGTTTCCCGGACATGGAGCGGCGGCTATCAGATGACCTTCCTGAATGTTGGCGGAACATGGAAGATTGCAGGCATGGCAATCAATAATGAAATGAACCCGAACAAGGTCACTCCGCTGCAGGATTAGTACAACAGAAAGGGCGAACAGCCCTTTTTTACAGCAGTCATATGATAAAATGTTCGGGTATTTAAGGAAGGATAGCTTTACATGATGAAACAGCCAGTTCGAACGAATGTTTCGGACTATATAAAATCAACGATGGGATCACAGTTTGTGATACCGGTATATCAGAGAAACTACACATGGAATCCGGACGGTGAAACGGCTCGGTTCATGAGTGATATTGAGGATCTTCTCAGGCATAAGAATGCCAATCACTTTCTCGGAATCCTGATCTATAAGGAATTCGATCGCTCCGCAATGTATAAGGAATTCAGTATCGTCGACGGTCAGCAGCGTCTGACCACGAGTTTTCTGTTTTTGGCATGCCTCAAACGAATTGCTCTTGAGAATAAAGACCGTGAAACATCCGGAATGATCGAAGACTTTTATCTTTATAACCGGCATGCAAGTGCGGATGCCAGACTGCGGCTTAAACCGACAATTGCCGATGACGATACCTATGAAAGACTGATCTATGGCAGTAAAAAGGATCTGACCAGAAAAGATCGTGAGAGCAACGTCTTTCGCAACTATGAAGCGATCTATCAGCGTATTTCGGAAATGACCCGAAAGTACCGGCTGCTTGAGATTCTGGATACGCTCAGCAGAATGGATATTCTGGCATTCCCGCTGAGTGAAATGGATGATTCCCAGCAGATCTTTGAATCGATCAACTCCACGGGAGCGCCTCTGACTTCGGCGGATCTGATCCGCAATTATATCTTGATGAATGATCCGAGTGATGTTCAGGAACGAAATTATCGCCTTTACTGGCATCCACTGGAAGAATACTATCCACAGAGCCGGAAACTGGAAGAGTTCTTTCGTATCTATCTGACCTCAAAGACTTACAGCTTTCTGAGCAAGCGGGATGTCTATGAAGGATTCAAGACATACTGGAATGCACAGAAGGGGACCCATGAGGAACTGCTTCAGGAGATCAACCGGTATGCCCGCTATTATTCGGCAGTGTATAACGGCAGTGCAGAAGATGAAACCGTAGAAGCTGTTCTGCGGGATTTCCGCAGAAACGAGTCAAGAATTCCGGCACCGTTCCTGGTAGAGATGTATCGTCTTTATGATGATGAGAAAATCGATGCGAAAACGCTGACTTCACAGGTACGGCTGATCGACTCCTATCTGACCCGACGGGCATTGTGCGGAATGGATAACGGTTCTTTGAGCCGGTATTTTCCCCAGCTGCTTCGTTCGGTGATGAACAGCTGGAAAAAGAAGCATCGGAATATTCATGAAATCACCAAGGTATTCCTGATCAACTACAACAAAGGAAAGACTCTGGCGATGCCAACAGACGCTCAGCTTCGTGCAAGACTTCGCGAGATCAATGCGTATGCACTGCCTTGTATCCGGCCGGTACTGGAGCGGATCGAACACTATGGAGCAACAGCAGAAGTGGATACTTCTGATCTGAATATCGAACATATCATGCCGCAGCATCCAAACAGCTGGTGGAAACATAACAGTGAGGCATCCGATGAGGATGAATACACCTTTTTCGCCAACCTGATCGGAAACCTGACACTTTGTGCGGAATATGACAATACTCGAATGGGCAATCAGGATTTCCGCTTTAAGCAGGAAGTGCTTCGGAAAACCATGCATATCCGTATGAATACCGAGCTGCTTAAGAAAGACAGCTGGACCGTTCAGGATATTCTGAGCCGCTGTGATCGTCTCAGCAGACAGATCATCGAGATCTATCCGTACCAGGGCGGTGTAGATAACAGCGCGGACGAACGAGATGATGACATTATTCTGCTTACAACGCCGAATGTTAATGTCCGGGCGCTTTACGTCAATCCGCAGTGCATCGAGATCCTTGCCGGTTCTACCATGAAGCCATATCATTCCAAGGAAATGAAGACCATGCGTACGCT
>JAEEPV010000244.1 GCA_016284975.1 Solobacterium sp. | reverse complement strand
CTGACTTTCTCTGGGGCTTCACTTCCTTCTACATATCCATTGCGTTGGAATATGATTCCCGTATCATCAGCATCTCCGGTTTCAGAATCGTAGATTGGGATTTTCATTCGCACACAGTGCCTTATGGTCTGATGCATCCAAAATGGTGCAAGAAAGCCTGTTGTTGGATTATTGGAACGATCCGGAACAGATGCTTCATAAAGTGTCCTCAGTTCGTATACAGGCAGATAGACCAGCGATAACCTCGTTTCCCTGCAGGATCCATGCATGTTCAATTCCGGAATGACAGTTCTCTGCGTCTTTTCGAACTGCTCACATAAAGCTGCGCCATCTGAGATCCAGTGTTCGGTATCATGTGTTGCAAGAAAACTTAGACAGTCTGATCCGTTTGCATTTGACGGAATGATAAACACTCTTCCATATAGCTGTTGATCATACCGGAAGATGCTGTGCCGCCGTTTCCACGGATCTCTGCGTTCTGCTTTCAGTTCCTGAAGAACTGCCGGTTTTCCTTTTATATGTCCGCGTCTGCTTCCCATGACCATTTCATAAACAAGGGCATTGCCGTCGGAAATGACGATGGCATTTATTCGATGAGCTTCTCCGGACACGCTTCGAAATACGCTGAACATCAACGATGCATTCAGGTATTTGCCGAGCAGATCAACCATCCTCTGTTCAAGCGGTTCACTGATCTTAAGCATTCGGTTGTTTCCGGGATCGGCAGCATAGACAACGCAACATTCGCTCTGTCGCAGGTAGATACCGGAAAAGCGTGCTCCTCTGATCGAGTCTGACATAGCCGTCGCCTGTGCATTCAAAAAGTGCCGTACTTCTTCTGCGCGGTAATAATACCCAGGGCCTTCCAACTCACGCTGAATTTCAGCACGAGTTGGTTCCGCATACCTTTCCCTGGAATCTTCCGTTTTGAACATCGGCGCCAGTGTATTCAGCAATTTTCCCAGCAGCGGTTTTTCTTCCGGCAGCACTGCTACTCCGGCACTTCTGAACAGTGTTATGATCTTTACTTTCGTCAGCTCCTTATGAATCCGATTCGGATCTGATGTTCCAAACGGTTTTGATTCATTTATGGAAACATCCGTTTCATAGCCGTAATTCGCAAGATACAGTTTTCCTGCTTTCGTAATGGAAACAGTTCTGAATCGTGAAGACATGTCATCTTCCCGGATCAATTTCATTTTCAGCAATCGATTATACGCAAGTGCTACTGCTTTTTTATCTACACACTTCAGTGCCAGTAACCGCAGATCTCTTTTCCATATCATTCGAACAGCACTGACATGCCGGAGCATCATCAGAGCTGCCGAATCCTCTCTGATTTTCTTTTCTATGATTCACCTCCAACAGCGCGTGGTACATTTACCACACATGCATTTGCCTGGTGCGCCGGCAGTTTCTGTCTGCCCGGCACCTGTATTCCACGCCGGCAGTATGATGCGTGGTAGGATTACCACGCATCTATATCGTCCAGTGCGCCGGCATTTTCTGACTGCCAGGAACAAATATTCATGGCCGGCACCATGATGTGTGGTAGATTTACCACACATCATGAATCGCCATAGAGTGATTTGATTGCGGCTCACTCCCGTTCTCCGCACTTTCCTTACCCTCCGTCACTGAAGGTCTGAAAACCGCATGATTACGTCATTCTGACCTCCGTAACTTCCGCTTTTTCCCTGACTTATCAATAATTCAGATGAAAGGGGGAAGTTAAGATGCTCAAGATGATAATTGGTGTAGCGTACTGTCCTTGTGAAACAGGAGCATTTCCCTGGCTTCATCAATGTATTTTTCCGGGAGGTCTTCTTCTCCAAAGAAGTCTGCACCGAAACGGTCTTTTGCTTCGAACAGGCACATCGCTTCACAGGAATCATGAAACCCTTCGTTCACCTTGAGCTCATCATCCGTATCTTCGATCGCCTTCAGTATCGTTGCCACATAATTGATTTCTTCCTCGCATTCTGAACAATCCTCAGACTTGTTCAGTGAATTGTTCAGGAGTTTGTTCAGAAATACTTTCCTGTTCATCTGATACCGCCATCTGTCCATAAAGTGATTCAATTCATTTTCGGCAAGTTTGTTGATTATGTATTTTTTCATTCCATCGCTATTAATCTGCGTCATTTCATTTATCCTTTCTCATTTGTATCTTTGAAACGATTCCGTAGATGATGCAGCGAACAGATCACTGAAATGATCGCGTGCATCCTTCTGGGAGAAGACTATGAATTCCATTCCTTCTTCTTCGATCGAATCGACCAGCCGGAATCCGGAATGAATATCCGGAACCAGCATGCAGTTATCACTCAGTCCCAGTTCAGGGAATATCACATTAATGATTCTTCCAGTCTCCATATTGTCGTTGTCTTTGAGCCTGCTCGAATATTTCTGCGCTCTTCGCAACATGATGACAGTTAACGGCGGCTCCAGTTTCCAGAACAGTGATCTGCTGTTTTTCTGCTGATAGTCCTGAAGCTCTGTCCGTATGGAATTCGCAAGAATATAGGAATCGGGAATGCCTCTGTTGAATGTCAGGGGTGTAAATACTCTCAGCGTATTATGCTCGAAGGATACCTTCACCGGAGGTTCCGGCAATAGAATGGTCCTGTTGTCCTCATCTCCGCCAGACTCTTCCGCTGAATACTCCAGGTAGGAGCGGATGAGATGTGCTGCGGTTTCACACTCTCTGAGCAGGGCTGATACTTCCCTGAAGTCAGGCATACCTTTTGCAGAGAGATACCGCTCGGATCCCAGTCCAAGTTCCTTCACCTGATTCCGGATTTCTTCTGTATCCGGAATGTGTGTGGTAAAACTACCACGCATGTTCGATTGCCTCTCCTAACATCTTCAGAAACTGAATGAATTTTTCCTTGTCATCCCGAACTCCGTCGGGAATCTCATAGGTTTCTAAGTCATTTGCCAGGGTTTTCACTTCACGCAGAAGCCGCTTCTTCGTAACAGTCGCAGGTGACTTCGCGGGTCCCTTCTTTGGATCTTTAAGCATGTTCTGAATGGTTTTGTTCGTCGAAGTGATGCCCGTCATGTATCTGACAAATTCAAGTCTCGGTCTGAAATTCGCCCTAAGATATTCGTTGGTCACTTCTTTGCCCAGATCTTTTAGAAACCGATCTTTTAACAACTCCTTCATTTCGGCCATCTGGTTCTCTGACATAGAACCCCAGATATCCATGGCAATACGTACTTCTGTACGTATCTCTTCCGGATCAGAGCGATGAATGTTGGCCTGTGACATCAGAATCCGTTCTTCAAACTCATCTTTCGGCCTTGGAACGACCATGCATGGAATACTGGTGTTCCAACTGCTGTCCGGTTCATCGCAGAGAGATTTCCAGGCCGTATACCTTCTGTGACCGGAGATCAGACAATATGAACCTTCTGCTTCATAAACCAGCAACGGTTCGAACAGCCTACCTGCCCGGCGTATGGATTCCTTCAGCACTTCTGTGCCAGCAAGAGATCGATCGTTTTTTGGATTCATTCGGATCCTGCTGATCGGGATCATCTGTACCGTACGGTCACTGCTTCCGACCGCCTTAAGGAATTCAGAAGATTCATCAATCGCCTCAGTCTCGAAATTCTGATCATTCAGAAGTTCCTTTCTGTCAATGAACGGAATGCGCATGATAAGCCACCTCCATTGCCAGGTCTGTGTAATCTTTTGATACTGTACATTTCGGATCGAAAACCACAACCGGCATATGCCTGTGTGTGGCTGCATCCACGCGGATAATTCGGTGAATAGCGGTACCGTAAACCTGCGTATTCAGCTTTTTGGCAATATCGTTAAGAATCTCTTTCACTTCCCCGGCAAGTATCGTACGATCATCAAACATCTCACATAGCAGACCATTGATCCGCAATCCGGGATTCTCATACTTCTGGACCATCCGGATTGTTGAATACACCTGCATCAGTCCGTCCATACTGTAGGCTGATGTGCTCATTGGAATGATGATGTCGGTTGCGGCGACGAAGGCGTTTCGTACAAGCTCGTCCATTCTTGGGGGACAGTCCACAATGACATAGTCATATTCGTCCAGAAAGTTCAGAGCCTCAGCTAGACGGTAATGATTGCCCTGGGAAGCAAGGATCTTTTCTGCAACGCCGAGTCTCGCAGAGGCTGGTATCAGATCACAGTAGTCTGTATGAAGGACACACTGCCTGGCATCCTTCGTGTCATTCAGAAGATCTGCGTAGTTATTCTCGTTACGACCGTTGCAGCCCAGTGAACTCGTGGCGTTCATTTGTGGATCACTGTCAATCAGAAGGACCCGATTGCCAAAGTTATGGAATACTGCCGCAAGATTGACTGCAGTAGTGGTTTTTCCAGTTCCTCCTTTTTCGTTGGATATTGCAATGATTTTTGTCATGAAGTATACCTGCCGTTTCTGGACATAGCCGCAATGAATTGAGCGGGCGATCCGTATGATCGGTCATACATAACTCCCTTTGATTCCTCCTCTCCCACACCCTCTTCTTCTGCTTCTGGATCTACACTCTTATCTTTCTCTATTCTCTTTACTCTTATATCTTTCTCTGTCGTTACAGTTTTGTTACTCGATGTTTCAAGCAAGTTACTTTCTGTTACCTCATTGTTACAATGTAACGAATTGATTTTGTTTCGATGCTTTCTCACTCTCTCCGCACTTTCACTTTCACTTCCTGTATTCGCTATAACTTCCGGCAAAAAATAGGTGTCACAATCCTGATTCACATCAATCAGATCCACCTTCTGCAGATAGAGAAGCGTCATCTCAATATCTTCAACTGCCTCGTCTAGCTGCAATGCCAATTCTTTTGCAAAACTGTCTTCAACCTTTTCGAATACTATTATTCCGTCACTTTTTAATGCCAAAAGCTGCATCTTCAGATAAATCAGCGTAAACACCGCTCCTCCCGCCATCTGTCTGAGTTTTTTCATTTTGATGCTGTCAAAATAATCAGTTTTTAGCTTTAACCAATACAGTTTTTTACCTGCCATATATTCCTCCTTTGCTTTTAGATAGTTATAAAAAAGGCAGTCATTCGTTTTGATTGCCTAACTTTGAAATGTATTTGGTTTTGAAATTCTGCTCTATGGTTAGCGATGATTTGTCGCTCCATATGCACATGCGTCAATGATAAAGAGACGAGATGATTTTTATTTTTATGTTAATTAGTTTAAGTATCGATTGAAAAAGGTTGTAAGAAAGTTGTAAGCCGATTTTTTTATTCGCGTAATTCTGCATAGCTTGGTATAGGTTGGTATAGCTTTTCTAGGTCACTTATTGCCGTGACAGATAAAAAGGATTCTTTTCATAACTTTTTATGCTCCTTTATGTAACATGTTTGTTTGTCGCGGAAACCCCGGAAATACGGCGCTTTTCCGCATAATACCGAATAACATGGCATATCCCGGGCCTTAAAAGTAGTAGAAATGGTAGTATTTTTCAGGAAATTACTACCGTGGTTTTTTTGCAAAATAGTAGTATTACTACTCATCATTTTACTACTCTGAGGGTGAAAAACATCTTACTTTAAAAAGAGTTGCCTGCATGTGAAGCAAACTCTTTAAGAATTGAAAAAACTGCACAAATTAGTATTTGGCGAATTCCTTTAAGATGATTCATAGAAAAAAAAGTGCCCGATTTACCCGGGCATAAGTTGGTGGCGCTTAGGGTTTCCCCGGCACCACATTCTTTTTATCATTTTTGGAAATACATGTCAACCGTTCAAGATGAATTTTAGGAAGTCCCCTCAACCGTTCCGAACTCCGCTCCTCCGTAATGAACATCGAAATTCTTACGCATCTGTTTTTCTCCTGAAATCAGCCTCCGATCATTTCCATCGCTGCAATCATTCTCAATAGCTCCGGCCTGATCTTATCCCTGCCGTAGGCATCCATGAAGCGATTGGTATAGTCTGTTGTTTTCAGATTATAGCTGAGTGTCCAGATTCCCCAGAGCAGATCAATATGCCGGTCGCCGATCCCGCCATTTCCAACATCGATAATACCGGAGAACTTCCAGTCCTTCAGAATGATATTCGGAAGACAATAATCCCCATGAAGAACCACTTCCGGTTTCAGCAGTGACATTCCTTCTTCTGCGGCAGTCTTCGCCTCTTCAAAGGAACGGAATTCCCATAATCCCTGAAACAGATCGGGTTCATAATGGCGCCGGACAATTCCCTGTTTCACTGCTTCGGTGTAAGTCTGGATCCGGTTCTGTACGGGGCAGTTTCGGCCGTCAATTTCATGAAGCCTGCGCAGGAAAGCTGCTGTGGTATCGCAGAGCCGTTCCGGGTCTGAAAGGTATTGTGGATCGGTACCGTCTTCTCCGGGAATCCGTCGGGTCAGCAGATAGTCTTTCCCTCTGGAAGTTCCGTAATACAGTACTTCTGCGGAAAGGGAAAGCGAATGCATGTACGCAGTCATTAAAGATTCCGTACGCAGTGTTTCTTTTTCTGCGATCTTGAGAAAAAAGCCTTCGTCTTTACTGATAAAAAAGACGTTGGCTTCCGGGGAACAGCTGCTGTCAAACACTTCGAAATCTTTGAGAAAACATGCTAATTCTTCCGGGCAGTCACTGCTATTCAGTTTTACGGGTGTTCGTTTCATAAGTAATATCCGGAAGATAACGGTCTGCTATCGCAGCACCTCGATACCGTTCTTTTTCAATTCTATATTCAGCTCCGGAATGATCCGGTTCTTAGCCGAAATATACTCATTCATGGTTTTGGCAGTGATCGGGAAAGAGATGGAATATCCGCTGCCATCAAAATTTTCAATGGTGATCTGCTTTCCCGTACTGACCAGATCACTGTTTTTCGCAAGAACCTCGTTTACGATTTCCTGAAGTCTATCGATATCGGTATTCAGTCCGACCCGGAATTCCAGCGGTCTTGAATACCCGTGTTTCGACAGGTCTTCAATTACGACATCGTCCATGACGCTGTTTGGAATCGTAACAGTCGTTCCGACTCTGGTCTCCAGGATCGTATGACGGAATGTAATGTCCTTTACTTTTCCGGCAATTCCTTTTTCCTTCAGAAAGATGTCATCTCCGACCCGGAACGGCTGATGAATATTGAGAAAGAAACCGGAAATATAGTTGCTGAAGGTAACCCTTGCGGCAATACCGCAGATCGTAGCTGCGATACCGCTGGCTCCGACAACCATCGAATTCAGATCCCTGATAGCCGTGATCTGACGACCGATTGCCATCACTCCAAATGCCCAGATTAAAAATTTCAGGGTTTTACTCAGTAAGTCATTTGGAACGAGTCTGCCCTTATGCCGTTCATAATAATGTTTCAGTTCTTTATCACAGGCCAGGCTCAGCAGCTGACAGCCGACAACCGTAACAATCGTCACGGTCAGGAAACTGAGAAACCCTTTTTCAAAAAGCGGATCCAGTTCTTCCAGTATGTGCATGATATCTCCAATCTATTCATTCAATAATATTTACTATTAGTATACATGCTGGTCCGGCTTCGTCCCTATATGAAAAACCCTGTGATCGTCAGATTCACAGGATTATTATCCAAACAGTGCTTTCGCGGCTTTTTCCAGTTCCATCCGTTCCTCATAATCATCGTAGCTGCTTTCTTTGTCATCGATCCCTTTAATTACATCGATTGAAAACAGTCCGTCATGATT
>JAEEPV010000243.1 GCA_016284975.1 Solobacterium sp. | reverse complement strand
GAGATCAGTGCTGCAGAACGGGAAAAACAGATTCGTAAATATGCTTCTCTATTTGAAATCACGGAAGCACTTGGAGATCTGATCAGTTCCTATTCGCATGGAATGAAGCAGAAAACTGCCATCATCTCGGCTTTAATTCACAGCCCGAAGCTGCTTGTACTGGATGAACCATTTGTCGGACTCGATCCCAAAGCGGCATTTACGCTGAAGGAGATCATGCATGGAATGTGTGAGAACGGTACGGCCGTCTTCTTCTCAACCCATGTGCTGGATGTAGCGGAGAAACTGTGCAACCGGATTGCGATCATAAAAAATGGGAAGATCATCGCAGCCGGAACGATGGAAGAACTGACGGAAGGACATTCACTGGAAGAGACCTTCCTGGAGGCTGACAATGCGGAAAACAATCCTGCTGCTTAAGACACTGCTGCTTTCGACCAGTCAGTACAATATCTTTCGCTATACCACGGATAAGAAGAAAAAGAGCCGTATCATAGCCGGCCTGGTCGGCGCATTCATGGTGTATGGGATGATCATGGCTTACTGCATTCTTATGTGTTTTGGATATGGAGAGCTGGGCCTGACCAGTTCCATTCCGTTGATGACTGCGATGATTCTGAGCGGGCTGGCATTCCTGTTTACACTGCTTAAGACCAACGGGTACCTGTTCCATTTCAAGGAGTATGACATGCTGATGGCACTGCCGTTTACTCCGGGAACCGTCGCAATCTGTAAATTCTTCTACATGTATCTCAAAAGCCTGCCGTGGTATCTCAGTGTTTCAGCTGCCACGCTGTTTGGATATGGGTATTATGCCAAACCGGCGATCATCGTTTATGTGATCTGGATCGTATTATCTTTGATCATTCCGATCATCCCGATGGTGATTGCTTCGTTTCTCGGATTTCTGATTGCGAAGATCAGTTCGGGTTTCCGCAAGACCAATCTGATCCAGACGATCCTTATGATGGGGCTTGTTATCTTCGGTTTTTCACTTCGCTATATCATCACTTCCGTCATGGAAAATGAAGAGATTGAAGAGATAATCAATGTGACCGCACAAACGACCGGCCAGGCGGCAGACTGGTACCTGCCGATCCGGTGGTTCGCAGACGCAGTCGAAAAACCTGCATTTATCCAGGCACTTCTGCTGATTGGAACGACTCTGATCCTGACGCTGATTGTATTCTATTTTGTGGGCCGGTCTTACCGTCAGATCAATTCGGCACTGATGTCGCAGGCAGCGAAGAAAAACTATCGCCTGAAGCATCAGCGCCAGCACAGTCCTGCACAGGCAATTGCATTCAAGGAATACCGGAGGCTGACAGGTTCCTCTGTCTATATGACCAATGCGGCAGTCGGGGAGGTGCTTACCGTACTGCTGGGGATCCTGACGCTGATCTTTGGCTTTGAACGGATCATTCTCACCGTGACAATGGATGCGCCG
The DNA here is from genome assembly GCA_016284975.1 of Solobacterium sp. Classification (GTDB taxonomy): domain Bacteria; phylum Bacillota_I; class Bacilli_A; order Erysipelotrichales; family Erysipelotrichaceae; genus Bulleidia. The sequence continues at coordinate 2,042 of JAEEPV010000243.1, read as the reverse complement.
ATTGATATCAAGATCCTGCAGCCGGCAATTCCGTTTGTAATTTATTTCTTTATCGGAATGGTGGCGACTACCGCCTGCTCATTTTCTCTGGAAGGAAAAAACTACTGGATCCTGCAGAGTCTGCCGGTAACGAAAAAGGACATCTGTCAGGGGAAGATGCTGTTTAACCTGTATCTGACCATTCCGTTTATGACCTTTGGCATTCTGTGTCTGTGTATCTCTGCCCGCGTACCGCTGATCAATACGGTTCTTTATATCATTCTCGGTACTGCGCTGTGTGCATTTTCTACCGCATGGGGCAGTGTATGCGGAATCCGGTTCATGCGGCTGGATTGGGAAAATGAGATTGAAGTGATCAAGCAGGGAACTGCGATTACCCTGTATCTGCTGCCCAACATGTTTGCGTGCATGATTCTCACGGCGCTGATGGTTATTCTTGGCATACGGATCGATCATCGGATGCTTACGGCAATAATGATCCTGATCGTAACGTTCCTTGCATGGCTGAGCTATCGAAGAGCACTTTCTCTGTCAAAAAACCTGTGATCAACATAACAGACAGTTTTCGATAAATGAGGTGGCAGCTGCCATCTCTTTTTGAACGTATTTCTCAGACAGGCTGTAAGGGAGTTGAATCGGATCAATCATCTCTTTGATTCTCGTGCGTTTTACGAAACCGATATAATAATACAGGGATTATGTCCTTTCATTCATTTTGACTTGTTTGGAGATCACACCGGAATGAAATCACAGAGCAGATATGACTATACAAATAAAGAGCACATCAAGAAACTGATGCTGTCGAAGAAATTCCGGCAGTACTTTTTTCCGTCGCTGATTGCAGCGGTTGCCATGTCTTTGAGTGAATTTGTGGACAGTATGGTTGTTTCCAATCTGATGGGATCGAATGCACTTGCAATCGTCAGTGTATGTACACCGCTCATGACCATTATGGCAGCTATTTTTATGCTGCTGGGAGGCGGCGGAGCGATCTGCTATACCGAAGCGCTCGGCAGGCGGGATCCCAAAGGCGCAGACCGTATTTTCACGGCAACACTGGTGACGGCCTTTGCGGCTTCCATTGTTCTGATGGCGGCAGGACAGATGCTGATCCGCCCATTGGCCAATCTGCTCTGTCCTGGAATGGTACTGGGTGAAGAGCTGATTGCCTATATGCACACGCTGCTGTTTTCCATGCCGTTTCTGATCTGTGTTTCTCTGGTTCTGATGTATCTTCCTTCCGCCGGATCACCAAAGCTTTCCATGACGCTCAATATCTTTGCCAATGTTTTGAACCTCTGCCTTGATGTTGTTTATATCAGGCTGCTGGGACTTGGCGTAAACGGTGCTGCCTGTGCAACCCTGACTTCGTATGTGATTTCCGGAATCGTCACTGCAGTACTGTTTCAAAGACTTAACCTCAAGTTTCGAAAACCGGATTTCGGCTGTCTTGGACACGTTGTTAAGTGCGGTATGGCAGGATGTCTTTCGCAGATCGGCTTTTCCCTTAAGTTTGGTTTCTGTAATAACAAGGTGTCTGTACTTGGCGGGGCAAACGCGCTGGTCGCGATGTCTCTCTGCTTTCAGACTGTATCCATTATCTCAATTGTGGTTTCAGGAGCGGTTGATACCGTGCGTCCGCTGGTATCCTTCCTGCGCTCACAGCAGGACTATAAAGGCGTACGGTATATGCTGGTAAAGACCCTCCGTCTGATCTTCGGCGTTTCCGCGCTGTTTACCATCTGGCTGCTGTTTGCGCCGCAGTCAATTTCTGCCATGTTCAATGTAACTGATCCGGAAACACTGGCTTTTGTCCTGCCGGCATTAAGAATCTTCTCACTGACGTATCTCTTACGTTCGGTAATCGTCGTATTCATGCTGTATACCAGCATTATCGAACGGACGGGCTATTCCATGTATATCAGTCTGTTTGACGGTTTTGCTGGTATCATCACGATTGGAATGGTTATGAGCCGTCTGTATGGAGTCTATGGAATCTGGTGGACCTTCCCAATCGACAGCTTGCTGTTATTTATATCGAT
>JAEEPV010000242.1 GCA_016284975.1 Solobacterium sp. | reverse complement strand
CGGTGTGAAGGCTGAAGTGAACATCATGGATGAGAGTGAATTCATGCGGCTGCGCAAGAGCGGGCAGCTGGACTGCTATGCGGCAACCTGGATTGCGGATTACGATGATCCGGACAACTTCATCTATACGTTTTACGGTTCCCCCGAAAACTCACGATTCCGCAGTATCAATTACATCAATCAGGAAGTCATCAAACGTGTCAGAGATGCCCGGTTTATCCTGAACCATGAGGAACGCATGAAGGAATATCAGGAACTTGAGAAGATTATTGTTCAGGATGAGGCTTCCTGGATTCCGCTGTTTTCCAGACGGCGTTATTATGTTTCCTCCGAGCGTCTGAACGGCTTTACTGCTTCCTGGAACGGGTCTGTAAAAAACAACTATCGGCGGATGTCGATTGAAAAGAACTAGAACACTGGAGTCTGCAATGCATTCAATCCGATCCAAAATAACAGCGATTACGATCGCTGCCATCCTGACAAGTATCCTGTCCGTAGTTGCGGCAGGCTATTTAACGGTGAATACAGAGAATGAGCGAAATACAAAAGAGATGATGAATCTCATCAGTGAAAATACTTCTCAGACTCTGGAAGCGTATTTCAACAGTATTGAACAGTCGGTGAAAATGACCGCCAATATTGCCATGGAAACGCTGGACAGTGTGACCCTGGTAGAAGGCGGTGTTGCCGGAACCTATGCAACTACACAGGAAAGAACACTGGAACAGGTCGAACAGATTGATGCTTATCTGACGAAGCACTGCGAAAAGGTAGAAGAGGCGTTCACCAGTGTTTCCAGTCGAACACTGGGTGTCATCACGTATTATTACTGCATCAATCCGGATGTCAGTGATAACGTGTGCGGATTCTTCTTTTCCAAAGTCGGCAAGACCGGTTTTGACCGTCAGCCGCCCCTGGATGCACGGCATCTTGATCCGAATGATACTGCACATACCACGTGGTATTTTACCCCGGTTAGGCGGGGGAGACCGTCCTGGGTCGGACCATATAAATCGCGCGAACTGAATGAACTGAATATAATGTCCTATATTGTTCCGATTTATAAGTCCGGAGCACTGATTGGGATTCTTGGCATGGATATTCCCTACACGATGCTGGAAGATCATATCAAACCAATCCGCATCTATCAGAACGGCTTTGCGGGACTGCTCGATGAGAATAACAATGTCATCTATCATCCGTATGTTGAAGCCGGGAAAAATATATTTGAAGCAGGACTTGATGCGCCGTCGGATGTGTTTGAAAAAGACACCAACGGCAGTGAGCTGATTGAGTACCAGATTGATCATGAAGTAAGAGAAATGGCGTTTTCGGAGCTGTCCAACGGGATGAAGCTGTTCGTTACCGCTCCGAAACAGGAAATTAACGCTTCCTGGACACGGCTCACGAGAATCATCCTTCTGATTACCGGCATCATCATCGCCATCTTCTTTATCCTCTCCACACTTACGATAAGAATAATTACGGACCCGCTGGTGCGTCTTACCTCCGCTTCGGAAAAGCTATCTGCCGGTGATTATAATGTCGAACTGAAATATGAAGGGAAGGACGAGGTCGGAAAACTGACCAGTGCTTTCTCACGCATGCGGGATCATCTGCAGAACTATATCAGTGATCTGAATCGCCGGATTCATACAGATGATCTGACTGGGCTTCCGAATATCTTCTACTTCCAGAAGCTTGCTGAAGCAGAGCGAAAGCGTCTGAAGGAAACAGGAAAAGAACCTGCATTTTTGCATTTCAATCTAATTGGGATGAAATACTACAATCGGCAGTTCGGCTACTCCGAGGGGGATCATCTGATCATAGAAACCGGAAAGATTATTGCGGATCAGTTCGGGGAATCCTGCTGTGCAAGGTTTGGACTGGATCAGTATGTCGCAATCTGTGAAGAGAATGGTCTGGAAGAGCGCCTGAACACAATCTTTGAACAATTCCGAAATGCGAACGAAGGCCGGAGTCTTCCGGTACGGGTTGGAATCTATCTGGACCGGATGGGTGAAGTGGATGTTAAGAATGCATGTGACCGGGCAAAATATGCGAATGACAAGCGCCATGGATCGTATGAATCCTGTTATACCTATTTTGATCAGACCATGCTGGAGCAGTCTGAGAATTACCAATATATCATTAACAATCTGGATCGTGCGCTGAAGGAACACTGGATTAAAGTGTATTACCAGCCGATCGTTCGAGCAGTAAACGGAAAAGTCTGTGATGAAGAAGCATTGTCACGGTGGATTGATCCGGAAAAGGGTCCCCTTTCCCCGGATGAATTCATACCCATTCTTGAAGGGGCAAAGCTAATCTATAAGCTGGATCTTTATGTGCTGGATCAGGTGCTGGAAAAGATGAAAACGATGAAGCAGAACGGAATGGAAACTGTTCCGCAGTCGGTCAATCTGTCCCGCGTGGATTTCGATACCTGTGATATCGTTGAAGAAATCTGCAGACGTGTCGATGAAGCGGGCATCGGACGGGATATGCTGACAATTGAAGTGACGGAAAGCATCATCGGCGAAGATTTTGACTTCATGAAGAAGCAGATTGAACGATTCCAGTCACTTGGGTTCAAAGTATGGATGGATGATTTCGGCAGTGGTTATTCTTCGCTCGATGCACTTCAGAGTATCCACTTTGATCTGTTCAAATTTGATATGCGTTTCATGCAGCGGTTTGAGGAAGGCAGCGAAAGCAAAATCATTCTTACCGAACTGATTAAGATGGCAATCAATCTTGGAATTGATACATTGACGGAAGGTGTTGAAACGGAAGAACAGGCTGGGTTCCTGACAGAAGTGGGCTGTGCAAAACTGCAGGGCTATTATTTCGGAAAGCCGATTCCGCTGGATGAGATTGTGGAGCGTAATATCAGTTTTGAAAACGGAAAAGAGACCGAATATT
>JAEEPV010000241.1 GCA_016284975.1 Solobacterium sp. | reverse complement strand
CGGCCGCTGTCTCTCCTGACAGCATGACCGCACTGGTTCCGTCATAGACCGCATTGGCAACGTCACTGGTTTCAGCTCTTGTCGGACGGGGATTGTGGATCATCGATTCCAGCATTTCGGTCGCGGTAATAACCCGTTTTCCAATCATACGGCAGCGGGAAATGAGATCTTTCTGAATTGCCGGCAGACGCTCGAACGGAACCTCCACACCCATATCACCACGGGCAACCATGATACCGTCGCATTCCTCGCAGATCTCGTCAATGTTGTCATATCCGGACTGGTTCTCAATCTTTGCGATCAGCTCAACGCTCTTATCCTTGCCGAGTGACTTCAGAAGCGTGTGTACATCGACAAGATCCTGTTTGACGGAGACAAAGGAACAGGCGATGAAATCGACATCATTTTCTACGCCAAAGGTAATATCCGATTTATCCTGTTCCGACAGGTAGATCTGTTGCAGATGCTTACCCGGAAAACTCATGGATTTATGATCAGAAAGTTCACCGCCCGCAAGGATGACGGTTTCGATATTTGTACCGTCTGTTTTCGTCACCTCAAATTCAAGCAGAGCGTTATTAAGCAGTATCTTATCTCCGGCTTCCAGCTCCTTTGCAAGATTTTTATAGCTGACGGAAACGATCTTGTCGTTGCCCAGTATTTCCTCGGTGGTAAAGGTAAAAGTCTCACCTTTCCGGAGTTCTACCTTTCGGTTTTCAAAGCAGCCGATCCGAAACTCCGGCCCCTTGGTATCCAGCATAATTGCGATTGGCAGATTCAGCTCTTCCCGGACTTTTTTGATTCTCCGGATGCGCTCCAGATGTTCCTCATGGGTTCCATGGGAGAAGTTGAGTCTGGCAACGTTCATGCCCGCAAGACAAAGCTCTCTCAGCGTTTCTTCTGATTCACTCGCAGGACCGATCGTACATACAATTTTGGTTTTGCGCATACATTTTCTCTCCTGTATTATTTTTAACGTTATTTATTATATAGATTTTATTTCAAAATTTGCCACAGAACGCCTCCTGATAAAAAAGCATTTCCTCATGACCCGCTTGAGCCGGCTGAAGGAAACGCAGTTTCTGTTCATTCGCTGATACAATCTGTGATTTCGGGAATCAGGCTCATTCGTGAGCCTAATAGAGCATGGCAAAGACATTTACCAGAAGAACGGTAATAATACCTGCCGTAACAATCGCAAGAGAAGACATTGCCCCTTCCGTCTCACCAAGCTCCATCGCTTTGGCCGTACCAATCGCATGCGCACTCGTCCCAAACGCCAGACCTACCGCAACCGGATCGGTGACGTTCAGTGCTTTGCATACTGTTTCGCCGATGATGTTGCCAAAGATGCCTGTTACGACAATCACCACTGCTGTAATGGCAGGGAACCCACCGAGTTCTTCGGAAACCCCCATGCCGATCGCGGTTGTGATCGATTTGGGCAGAAAAGTCACATACTGACTGTGCGTAAATCCAAACAGCACGGAAAGCGCAAGTACCGAAACCATGCTTGCCAGGGAACCGGCAAAGATGCTGAGGAGAATTGCCTTGATGTTTTTCTTCAGACGTTCCAGCTGCAAATAAAGCGGTATTGCAAGGGAGACGGTTGCCGGTGTCAGAAACCAGCTGAGATATCGGGCGCTTGCCTGATAATCTGCGTAGCTGACACGGAAAACCAGAAGGAACACGATTACAAGGAGAATGGATATCAAAAGCGGATTCATAAAACTCCATCCGGTCTTCTTTCGCAGCAGCGTACCAATCCAATAAGCCAGAAGAGACAGAACCACACCAGCAGTGGTGGAAGCCGCAATAATGCTATTCATGATTCTTTTTCTCCTTCTCAATCATGATCATCGCCGTTTTACCTGTGACCGCCATGACGATTACAGTGGTCAGCACAAGAATGATAACGGTCTGGATCAGGATAGGCTGCAGTTCTCCCCAGGACTCAATCAGACCAACAGCCGCAGGGATAAACATGACCGGCATGATCTCAATGAGAAAAACCGCGGCTTCCTTTACATCTTCCACCCGGATCACATGAGCACATAACAAACCGAACATCAGGGTCAGACCATAAATACTTCCAGGGATTGGAAGCGGCACAAAATAACGGATAATTTCCCCGATACATGTCACCAGAAGAATGATGCCAAACTGTTTCAGATATTTCATTTCCTTTTTTCCTTCTGCTTCTGTCGAAATGGACTCCGTAAAAATACAAAGTCCCGTATCGATTATTTCTTCACTCCGATAAGTGTAAACCCGGAAGACGAATGGCCATTCATCGTTGTATAGACGATTTTTTCAAATTCACTGATCTCAAAATCCCTTAACAGTTCCCGGATATGTTCTTCCGTATGATGTCTGCATCGCGCTCCTTCCGGAAGTGCGAAGGCTCCATAGACGCCAAGTTCCGCTTCATACTGTTCATATCGTTTCCGATTCCGTTCATCCGTATTCAGCAGGTAGTCATTCACATAGAGAATGCCGTCAGGTTTCAGGATCCGGTATATCTCTCTGATCAGCTCCTCCTGCTTTTCATCGGAAACAATGCAGGTAAGAACCGCAAACAGAATCACCGCATCAGCACTTTTATCCGCCCGCGGGATCTTTCCTTCCTCCATCACTTCAAACCGCGCCGGGGGACATTCGTTTCTTCCCCGTTCAATCATCTGCGGGGAAAAGTCATATCCCGTCAGATTCTCATATCCTTCCTCACTCAGGATCTTTAAGACCCTTCCATATCCGCAGCCCACATCGATGATCACAGAATCCTTTTCGACGTATTTTGAAAACCGTTCACCGTCGAACGGGAGCGTGAATGTCTTTGTTTCCGCGACACTGTTCCAGTATTCTTTCTGATTCATCTGATTTCCTTTTTTCCATCATACATGATGTATCATCGGAATGAAACGAAGCGAACTGCATGCGGGAAGGAAGAAAAAAACCTGACTTCAATTGATTTGAATCAGGTTTCCAATTCTGCAGTTTATAAGCGCTTGTTCGATACGACCAGTTCCCCGTTTGCGATACGGTCATACAAAACATCTTTCGCGACCGGCTTACTGAACAGATAACCCTGCAGACGGTCACAGCCGACCTTCTTCAGGAAATCTGCCTGAACTCGGGTTTCCACACCTTCGGTCAGAGTCAGCATATTGATCCGGTTGGCCATCTGGATAATGCAGTCGATGAGCGTTCTCGATTTTTCACTGCTTTCCAGATTGGAGAGGAACCGCATGTCGATCTTTATAACATCGAACTGATAGTCCTTCAGGACATTGAGAGAAGAATAACCGCTTCCGAAATCATCCAGCCACAGGGAATAACCCAGTTCCTTGATTCGGTTCATCGCTTCAACAAGAGCTCCGAAATTATCTGTGAGTGCACTTTCCGTCACTTCAACATGGATCATATCCTTCGGAATCTGATATTTTCTTACAAGGCTGTCCAGAACTTCAACCGCATCCATCAATTCAAAATCCAGCCGCGAGAAATTCAAGGAGACCGGTACAACCGGTTTGCTGGAATCGATTGCCTCTCTCAGATCTTTGCATGCAGATTCAAATATTGCTTTATCCAGCTTATGGATCAGACGGTATTCTTCCAGCACCGGAATAAACTCGTTCGGATACAGCTGCCCGTAAACCGGATCCATCCAGCGGGCCAGCACTTCACAGCTGCATACTTCCAGATTGTCTGACCATACGACCGGCTGATAGAACGGAACGATCCAGCCGTTTTTCACAGCGTTGTCGATGTTGTTAATCACATACAGACGCTTATGATATGCTTCACTCATTGTCTTATCGTATTCAATATAAACCGTCTCAAAGCGGTTCTTGATCAGATATGCAGCATAACGCGCTCTGTCGATTGCCATGCGCGGATCTTCATCGTTGCTGTTGAGATGATATGCGCCGCAGTTAATGCAAAGCAGAATCTCATTATCGTATGCACGAACCAGATCATTCAGTTTATTCAGCCTTTCCACCAGGCCGTTTGTGGTTGTCAGCGCAACGAAATGATCGTCCGCCTGTCTTCCATACAGCGAATCATGGAAGACTTCAGCAATATATCCGGCGAGTGTGATCAAGAACTTATCTCCCGCTTCAAATCCTCTTTGGTCGTTAAAAGCCTTAAAATTGTGAACATCAATAAACAGGAACACATTATCACTGATATTACCCGTGATATTCTCAACCCGCTCTTTTGCCAGTTCCGTAAAGTAGTTGTAACTATACAGTCCTGTCAGATGGTCTTCTCTCGCACTCTTCTCCAGAGCTTTTGACTTTCTCGCCTCATTCAGCCGTCCATGATAGATGGCAAAACAGATTGTTGTGAGTGAGATGAAAAACGTCACATAGTTTACCGTGTCTCCGGATATGATCTGCCGGCTGACATTGCTGATCATGATCTCCTGATTTGCAAAGGAAAGTCCGCCCTGGAACGTCAGCAGGATATGGTAAAATCCCAGGAAGCTGGCCCCGAGGATCAGAACGGTAATATACGGACGGTAGATCAGAAGACAGCCTACGTAAATGACCATTGTCAGGAAGCAGATGATTTCTTTTCCGCCCCAGAAGTCACTGTACGAAACAAATACACCGAACGCGAGACAGATCAGTGTGAATGAAATGATTACCACATGTTCGAGTATGACAATGTTTTTATTCTTAAAATACTTGAACAGTGTGTAAATGACGATTGCCACTCCGATCACAAACAGGAAGACGTAAATTACTACCAGCATGGTATTCATGATTCCTGCCATAACCGGAGTAATCGTTTCACTCGTCTTTGTGAAAGCTTCCAGTCTCAGTACTCCTGTATACAGAATACAGGCGATACCAATTAATAGCAGTGAGATAAATCTGCCTTTTGAAATCTTTTTACTTCTCTCATAGAAAAGACAGAACAGCATCAGGCCAAGACCAATCAGCAAAAACAGCCAGTATTTGGATGTATATTTCATAATCAGCTCATACAGGTCTCCGCCCGCCTGATATTTGGGAAGGATCTTCGAATAAGACTGTCGGATCAGCATCCAAGCCTCAAGCAAAACAACAATAAAACCCATATAGCTGCAGCTTCGAATATTCGAGTCGTGCAGATATTCATTTTCATATTGACTCAGTTTTTCAAAACCAAGTACTCCTGCCAAGAACCTTATTGCTTTTTTCATACTGATACTCTCTTTTATGACAAAATGATACGAATTACGGGTAAAGCGTTTTCGAATACACAATTAATACGGTTCCTTCTCTCTGAAAGCAGAATTCCCATAAATAATAATAAAAATATTTAACTTTTATTTCTTTATCATAATACCACTCTCTTTCCATTCAATCACGTTTCAAGCTCCGTCCTTTTCTGAAAACCACATGTAAAAATATCCGTGCGGAACGCTGTGCCATTCGGTTCAGATTTTTGCGGCAAATCTTCTTGAACGAAGCTTTCCCGGCATATATTCCGACTGATTTCGTCATTCGGGTCTGTACTACAGAAAAAACGAAAGGCCTTAGCCCCCAGCCTTTCGTATAATACGTATTCCTGTTTTGGGAAACCCCATGTGTGAAAAAATTCAGGCAATCCAAGGGGGTGTAAAAAAACTCTCAGATTCCTTGTCCGAGAGGATCAAACTGTCTGGAAGCCTTTTTGTTTAACGGGTCTTTTTATTCAGCGTCCAGGAGAACGCCCTCGCCGTTCTGATATCTGCATCCTTGAAGTGATTGCCCTCGTTCCACTCGAGCACGCAGTTCACGCCTCGTTCTTTCAGCAAAACGTGTGCTTCACGAACCCTGTCTCCTACCGTCGCCATAATGGGATTGCGTGCTTTTTCCTCCCTGTCTCCAAGGCTGAGATAAACGGTATCGGTTTTGATTTCATTCTTTTTCATATATTCGGCAAACCCCGTAAACCACATCGAGGGAGACGCAGCCGCAACTCCTTTGAAAACATCCGTCTGATACGCCGCCCATAACGAGAACAGTCCTGCGAGCGAATACCCGCCGATATAATAGGTCCTGTTTTTATCGCCGCACAGTCCAAGCAATTCCCCAAGTGTATCTGAAGCTCCGCTGCCAAAGCCTTCTTTACCGAATACCGCAGGGGCTTCCCATGGCGAAAGGTCGTTATTCCAATCATCAATTCTGACAGCAATCAGGCGAACGTCCATATCACAGCTGGTGATAATTGCCGTAAACTCGTTTTCGATCCCTTCAAGGTCGTGATCATCGACCGGCTGAATCAAAACGATGTCAGAGTCTGCGTTGCCGAATTCGTATGTTTTCATCTTTACAGATCCTTTCCCAT
>JAEEPV010000240.1 GCA_016284975.1 Solobacterium sp. | reverse complement strand
TGTCTGCAGATCATATCGTTGATGTGGTAGAGAGGTAACAGTTCCGGACAGGAAACCATGTAAAACAGGCATTGGATCTCTAACAGGAACCAGTGCCTTTTTTATGCCCGTACAGGCATGATCTGGAAGGGTAAAAATCCGCTTGTTATTGCATGGCTTTATACCACTTTATACGGGTATATACAGCCTTTGGTAGTCAAATGGTAGTCAAAATCATTCTATACGCGCATGGTTAAGCCATCCATAAAGGACTTAAAATCCGTTGATAGCAATATCGTACGGGTTCAAGTCCCGTTGTCCCCAGGCATATAAAACCGCATCATCATGCGGTTTTTGCTTTTCTGAGGGTTGATTTATGGTTCCTGGCGCATCCGGCCTTTCGGAATCGGTGCCCTCTAACGTATAATAGTCATCGGGTATAAATTATGTGGAATAAACTGAAAGAAAAGTTTTTAAATAAAAAGTTTCTGACATTTGGAATCATCGGGGCAGGGAATACGATTTTCTGCCTGCTGGTTAATCGGGGATTAATTGCGCTTGGAATTGAGGTCGGAGTGGCTTCGATTCTGAGTGATGCGATCGCGATGATCCCGTCTTATATCCTCAATATGAAGCTGACCTATCATAAGGATCTGTCCTGGGAGAGTTTTATTACGTTCCCGCTCAGTTATGTGCCGGGCTGGATCATTTCCTTTATTATCGTCGAGATTCTTCACAGGGTGTTCGGAGTGCCGCAGCAGTATGCCAAGCTTGCATCCGTACCGATTTATATTCCGGTCAACTTCCTGTGCATGAGTTTTATTGTTGGTAAATTCGGAAAGAAAAAAGAAGAGACGGAGACCGCAGAATGAAGGTTCTGATCTATCTGGCATCGTTTCTGCTTCTTTTGCTGGCGGAGGGGACCGGTGCCTGGCTGAAACGGATCCTGGGAATCGGCCGGAACGGCTATCATGCGCCGATCGGTTTTGCATTCCTGTTTTCCGTCTGTCAGCTGTTTTATTATCCGGCGGAGATCTTTGACTGGTCGATGAAAGCGGTAGTTATCATCACGGCCATTGTTCTGATCGCCAGTGTTGTTTTTGTGGCATATGATCTGAAGGATATTTTTGACTCCTGGTTCCGGAAGGAAACGCTGATCATCCTTCTGGCGGCGGCACTGTTTATCGGAATCAGTCATTTTCATAACGTGATGGCTTCTGCTTCGGAAGAGGCCTTTCTGGCAATGAAGCTTTCGTCTATACAGGCGCCTCAGTATCAGGGCTATTACTACTTCACGCTTGCCTTCAGCTGGTTTATTGAAAAGCTGCGTCTTGTGATCCAGGGACTTCCGATCATCAGCTACGGGGCTGTAAGAATCTATGGATTCGGACTTCTTTATGTGGTTGCCAGCACCATGGCAATCGTGGATGTTCTGAGTTCGTTCAGACTGCGCAATCACTGGTTTGCCTTTGCGCTTGGTATTTATCTGCTGTTTAACGGCAACTATACCGCCTGGCTGAAGGGAAGTGCCTGGATTGGTCTTTCCTGGTCGATCCTGTTCATCACCTTATCCGTATTCAACAGTTATCGGTATCTGAAGGAAGAAAATGAGCAGCGGAAGTATCTTCTGATTGTGATCTTCGGAGCCGGGCTTGCCTGCGATAACAGCTTTGGACTTTCGGGTCTTGCAATGCTGTATGGGCTGATGGTCTATCTGTTTTCGATCCGCAAGATCCGCTCACTCTTTGACCTGTTTACACTGCTGATTCCGCATGTACTGTATATTGCGGTAACTTCAATCAGCGTATCTCCTTATATCGCTATTCTTCTCGTACTGTTTTATCTCTGGTTTTCCTTCCGTAGGTACAAACGCCCGATCCGACGATGGATTGCCCGAAGCGAGGAATACTGCTTTGATCACTGGCGGGAGCTGTTTCTGATCGCGGTGCCGGTCGTACTGGTACTTGGATCCATTGCGGTATTTGTCCTGCGCAAAGGAGCAGGGCTTTCTTCCTATCTTTACTACTTCTCAGATTTCCATGAGATTGACGGCGTAAGAGACTACATCTTTATTCATTCCGGGGTTCTCGAAATCATTATCAATCTGTTTCGCTGGGGTGGACTGATCAGTCTGATTGCACTGGCCAAGGAGAAGGCGGACTGCTCGGTGAGGATGCTGATGATCGTACTGCTGGTGGTATTCCTGAATCCGCTTGCGACTCCGGCAATCTCCTTTATGACCGGCCCGATGTTCTTTCATACCTTTCATGTATTGTTCAATCCGTTTACCGAAACAATCATGTTTGTGTATTTCTACCGGATGTTCCAGTGGACAGTCATCGGTCAGTGGATCCTTGAGATTGCACTTTGTTTCGGGGCATTTATCGGAATCGTAGGGATTCTTCCCTGATCATTTGCCATATTAGACTGTTGATCCGAAGCGGATCCAGAGAAAGGAGATCGTATCAGTGAATTATCTGTCGCTTGGATATTACCTCATCGTTGCGGTCGCTTTTCTGATTTATTACGTACTGCCGCTGAGGCATCGGTGGATTGCGCTGCTGGCCGCCAGCATCGCGTTTTACTGCTTTGCGGATTTCAAAGGATTACCGGCATTAGGCTGGATGATCCTGTTCAGTTTCCTTTCTGCGCCAAGGATCAAAGACTCCAGGCCGGCATTGACCGCAGCACTTCTGTTCTCCATTCTTCCATACTGGTTCCATCTTGGTTCACAGGTAATCGGAATGTCACTGCCCGGTATCTTTCTGCCGTTAGGTCTTTCCTATATTTCCCTGCAGATCATTGCTTATCTTTCGGACTGTTATTCGGGAAAAACCGAACCGGAAACAAATCTTTTACAGTACATATTATTCATCGCATTCTTTCCCCAGGTCGTACAGGGACCAATACCCCGTTACGGAGCCCTGGCGCCGCAGCTGAAAGAAGGCCACGCGCTGGAGGAAGAAAATGTCATCCGCGGGTTTCTGCGTATTTTATGCGGACTGTTCCTGAAATTTGTAATATCAGACCGGGCGGCCATTCCCGTTAATACGTTTTATGCCGAAGCAGGGGTATATACCGTATTTGCCGCATGGATCGCTGTTTCCGCTTATCTGATCCAGCTGTATACGGATTTTCTTGCCTGTGTACTGCTGTCACAGGGAGTATCACTGCTGTTTGGCATACGGCTTGGGGATAACTTCAACCATCCGTTTACCTCGGAATCGACCGCAGAATTCTGGCATCGCTGGCATATCAGCCTGAGCAGTTTTCTGAGAGATTATGTTTATTATCCGCTTGGCGGATCCCGCAAGGGGACTGTACGGAAGTATCTGAATATTATCGCCGTATTTGTTGTTTCTGCGCTCTGGCACGGTGTAAGTCTCACATTCCTTGCCTGGGGACTGCTGACAGCGATCTATCAGATCGTTGGTGCGATGACCTTTGCATTACGGGAAAAACTGTATGCACTGCTGAAGATTCCCGCAGTCATCAAGAAGCGGATCCGTCAGACGATCACTGCAGCGCTGATCGTATACAGTGCGATTCTGTTTCGATCCTATGGATTCCGCAATGTGATCCAGCATACGAAAAGTCTGTTTGCCTTTCATGCACTTCCCAAAGAGGAAGGACTTTTCATTGGCATGAGCGGATATGACTGGATCGTCTGTCTGCTGGCACTGGCTGTATTTGTCATCATCCAGCATATAAACCAGAAACGCGACCTCGAACAGGAATTCCTGCAGAAAAAATGGGGAATCCGCTATGCGGTATATCTTTGCTTCATCGTTGTGATTCTGCTGCTTGGAACCTATGGGTTTGGCTATGACGCAAGGGCGTTTATTTACGGAGATTTCTAAGTGAATACCAGAGGAAACAAAAACCTGATTCTTCATATATTGACGGTATTGGTGACAGCAGTCGTCCTGGCTTTTCTGATGGGAGAAGTGACCCGTCCGAAATTCTATAACGACAACTACTGGCCTCTGGACGTTACGTATGAGAGTTTTTATGAGATGGAAAAGGATACGGTCGATGTCCTGTTCCTTGGAAGTTCACATGCCATCTCGGCATTCTCTCCCCAGGAACTGTATGATGCGACAGGGATCCGCAGCTTTAATCTCGGTTCGGAAGAACAGAGTCTTCTGATCAGCTATTACTGGCTGAAGGAAGCACTGCGTTTCCAGCATCCAAAAGCGGTTGTCCTGGATACCATTGTATGTTTTCCGCTTACCGAAACACCGTATAACTGTTCCGAACCTTCGATCCGTAAATCCCTGGATCCAATGAAATGGTCATCGGTGAAGCTGGAGGCAGTATCAGCCATTCACCGGCTGGACGCAGAACAGACATTTGCGAGTTATGTATTTCCTGTCATCCGCTATCATTCCCGCTGGCGGGATCTTGTCCCAAACGATTTCCGTTTATGGCCTTCCCAGCGCACCGACCTCAAAGGCTATGCGGTTCTGTCGGAAGATTATAACGAGGAAGACTATAAGCCGCTCACCGATACCAATGCACAGCCTTCCGTCATGCACGGACTGATGCGGCAGTACCTGGAACAGATCACAAAGCTCTGCAAAGACAATGAGATTCAGCTGATTCTGGTCAATACCCCGTATACCGAATGCAGTGCACCGATCCATGCGGCGGTGCAGGTATATGCAAGGGAACAGGAGCTGACCTATATCGACTACAACGAAGCTTCCGTGTACGAAACACTCGATTTTGATTTTGCGCATGATATGGCAGATGCCGGCCATGCCAATACCTCCGGTGCCGCCAAGCTGACTGCTCATATCGCAAAGGTACTGGTGGAATCAGGAATCCAGCCAATCAGGGATAACCAATATGAAAACAGCCGGGCATACTGCCTGCGGCAGATCAAAAACGCGAACCTGTATCGGATCAGGGATTATGACACCTATATGCATTCCTTTGACCGGAATGATTACCTGATCTTTGTGACCGGAAGCGGGGAAGCGGAAGCAGCACTGCTTGGTCTCCAGGAAACCGGACCATTTGCGGCAGTTTATGAAGAAGGAACGCCTGCAGTTTATCCGAATGACCATTCTGCGATCGATTGGAAACAGAATGTCAGATACAGCCTTCACTCGGAAGAAAAATCCGGTTCCATCCGTGTGTATGACCTCACGTATGAAAGAACCGGAGAGGGTCTTCAGATCGTATTGCTCGATAAAGAGAAGGGTTATGTGATCGATCACTCGATCTTTGATTCTGAAGGCAGCCGGATTCAGTGAAATGCATCGATCTCGACGGGGACAAACTCCCCGTTTTTTAATACATAAAGACAGGTAAATCCGCAGTCTTTTAAGAGCTTCAGTGATTCCTCGAATCCGCAGTCAAGATACTGCCGGTTATGACAGTCGCTGTTGAGCATCATCTTTGCGTCGATGGAATGCAGGATCTCAAGCAGTGTCCGGTGCGGATAGGGGGTCCTGCGGTAACCGCGGGCAATTGCACCGGTATTGGCTTCAAAGATTTTTGAAGTCCCGATCGCATGGATACATTCTTCTGCCTGCCGGAGATAAACCGGATCGGAAAAGGAGATGAACGATTCATCTTCGTTGAATTTGGTCAAAAGATCGATATGACCGATGATATCCACTTCCTGAAACGCAGCCTGCTCCGCAACGCTCCGATAATAGTCTTCGGAGAGTTTCCGGAAGTCGCCGTCATACCAGTCTTCCACCATGTGAACCAGAATATCTCTGGTATTATCGACAGATTGTATTTCACCGTTATGCGCAAGAAAGTGAACGCTGCCGATCACAAAATCGTATGGATCTTTCGAAGGGATACGGCAGGTTTTGTCCTCTTCAATTCCAAGATAGATCGTAATTCTGTCCCGGTACTGTTCTTTCAGGCGGTTTATCGTGGAGATATACTCCTTCGTTGCCTGCGGATTCATGCAGCATTCATCGACAGGGGTATAGCCGTGACCGGAAAAGCCGAGAATATCAAAGCCTTTTTCGATCGCCGTCTGTATCATTTCTTCCGGTGTATCTTTTCCGTCACAGAACACACTGTGTGTATGCATGTTTACGCGCATGGTTTACCTCCAAGAATGGACCGCAGGATCCTGCGGTCATACAGCATCGTTTTTAATGACTCCGGATCCCTGACCGTATCCGGAATGGATTCAAAATAAAGCCGTACATCTTTCATCAGCGGCTCATAATCCGGATGAATTGAAGCCGTCTTTCCGGATACCAGTTCTTCATAATGCAGAAAGATCAGCGTTCGCAGGGGAACAATACAGCTGTCTTCGATCCAGAAATCCGCGTTTTCAAGCGGCGGATTATCCTGTTTCAGCAGCTTTCTCATCGCAAACAGTCCGTCTTCCGAACTCTGCCAGATATCCGCATAAATATAGTCGAATGACTTCAGATCCTCCCGGTTCCAGACGGAAAAGGCATCTTCACACCGGATATCAAAGCGATCGTGGTCCGGAAACAGCGGCAGTAATACGTTCCGGAACTGTCCGATCGTTTCCGGATCCCGCTCGATCACGGTGATATGCGAGACGTCCGGGTTGCGCAATGCCATAAACAGAAAGTAACCGATGCCAAGCCCGAAGGTAATGATATTGCCATGGGCTTTTTCGGCGTATGGGTCATTGGTTGCCATTTCCGAAGGTGCATCCAGCATCCATTCCGTCTGATTCTCCGACAGGATCAGCGTTTCGATATCCTCATCCATTGCCCGAAGCTTCATCCAGTCACCCAGTTCCCGATTGCGATCAGGCTGTACCGCGTCCGCATTGAACAGCCTTCCGCCGGCAAACCACTGACTCTGATAGCGGCTGTTGTGTTCGGACAGCAGCTGTTCGGTGACTGCCTGATGATACGGGCTTTCTTTCCACTTCTGACTGGAAAGAAACAGGGAAGGCCACTGTCCGGCATCTCCGTCAAATTCCTGCGCACCTGCTTTTTTCAGCTGTTTCTTCACATAGGCTTCTTTCCCCGGGGTTACCTGGGCGTCGAGAAAGCGGTTTAATGCGTTCTGATTCAGATTTCTGCGGCATCGTTTCAAGAATGAAACAACGGCCTCATGATCTTCAATTTTCATAACGGTCTCATCATAGCACGAGTGCCTCAGACTGTTTGAGAAACAGTCCTGTTTATCTTATAATTTTGACAGTGATTTCAGGACAGACAACATGAATGAGACCGTTGAGAAAAAACGAATTACCTGGATCGATGCCGCAAAGGGACTTGCGATCCTTCTGGTAATCGCAGGACATACGACCGATTCGGGTTCCTTTACGCATAACATCATCTTTTCCTTTCATATCCCGCTGTTTTTTATTCTTTCGGGTTATACCTTTAAACCATCCAACAGCTGGGCGGACTTTTTCTATCGGACAAAGAAAGATGCCATCCATCTGCTCATACCATATGTGATCTCTGCACTGGTGATCGCACTGGTCAAGATCTTCTATCGGCACCTGGTTCCGCTGGAAGTACTGAAAAATATGGTTCAGGCGCTGATCTGGGCAAGCGGTACGGGAGATGGGGTTCATGAACCGATCGGTGTGCTGTGGTTCCTGGCGAGTCTGTTTGGGGCAAGAACGATCGTCAATGCGGTGTGCACCGCATTTAAGAACGATCTTCGGGATGACTATATCTATGTGATCGGGATCATTTCGATTCTCGGACTTGGCATCGGGATGTTCGACTGGAACTGGATGATTTTCAATCTCGATGTTTCGATGGCTGCCTGCGGGTTTATTCTTGCCGGCATGGAATTAAAGCGGTATGACGACAGGATCCGCAGATATGACCGGATCCTGTTCCCGGTATTTCTGATCATCTGGATGTTTCTGATGAAGCATTTTGGCTATATCGAAATGTCCGGAAGATGGTATCCGGAGCTTTCACTTGGAGTGCTTGAGGCATTATGTGCGAGCTATTGCGTGATTCGTTTTATGGAAGCGATCAGCTTCCTTCCTCAGCCGACAAAGATCCTCTGCTGGATCGGACAGCACAGCCTGCTGCTGATGTGCATTCATGCCATCGAAGACAGTCTGTTCTCATTCTGGAAAAACCTCCCGGTCAATACCGCGGTATTTGGACGGCTTGCCTGCAATCTTTTGATCATGGCAGTGCTTGCGGTCTGTTTTGATACGATCAGGAAGCGAAAGGAAAACTGAATAATATGGACAAACAGAATATTCTCGTTATCGGTGCCGGACCTGCGGGTCTTACGGCTGCCTATGAACTGCTGAAGCAGTCCGACAAGTATAACGTGACGGTCTTTGAAGAATCCAAACACTTCGGAGGCATTTCCCGTACGGTAAACCATAACGGAAATCGTATGGATATGGGCGGACACCGT
>JAEEPV010000239.1 GCA_016284975.1 Solobacterium sp. | reverse complement strand
CAGCATCTTTTCCGAGTTTTTCTGTCCGATATCACGGATCGCAACAACGCCAAAAACCGTCGCGATAATCATTGTGATCATAATCGCGCTGATCATTACTGCCGTTATTTTTGTTCTCAGTGAATGCATTGAATGATCTGCCCCTACAGATTTCGATTTAAAAAATATTATAAATCAACTACCCTTCACAGTTCAAACCAAATGAGAAATTGATCTTTTACAGTGGTGTAAATGCAACATTTACAGTAGCTGCGAAATCTTCCGGAGGAGGATCTACTCCAAAGAAAGATAATGTTGTCACCTGTCAGATGGCTGGATTCCCTGCAAACTATGCATGGAATGAAGCGGCTAAGGCATGTCAGCCTGGCCATATCGATGACAATGGCGTATTCCATTTCTATCCCCGAGCGAAGAGGACACCATCCATAGGAGCCATTGGGTTTTACCTCATGGGTGGTGATGAATTCGCACCTTAGAGAATGACACTGAAAGTGTTCCTGGCATTATTTGTTCCCTTGATTTTGAATATATTTCTCAACTGCATCTTTGTTGTTTTCTCCGATCGTACAGACAAAGTAGGACTTACTCCAGAACAGCGGTTCGTCTGACCAGTAATATTTCTTTACTTCTTCCATCAGGTCTCTCCTGACAAATCTTGCGGATCTTGTCTTCAGTACCGTTGCCAGCGTCAGAGGAGCTATTTCCGGTCCGCACTCAAACAGAATATGAATATGATCCGCTTCACCGTTCATCTCAATAATGTGGATATTCTTTTCTTCCATAGTAGAGCGTATCGTATGGTAAACATGGTCTTTGATCCGGCCGGTAAGGACGGGATTACGATACTTTGTGACCAGTACAAGATGGTACTGCAGCAGAAAACAGCTGTGTCTGTTCAGCCAGTAACCATCTTTTGTCATTCTTCTCATAATGAACCCTCTTTCTTGTGTACAGGTATATATAAGAATGATAGAATAGATGCAGAAATAAAGGAAGCATAATAGGTTTACATCCATATGTACGGATCAGCTCGTTTTCACATCAGCAGGAACAGATATCCTGCTTTATTTGACTACTGTGCCGCCATGACTGAGAAGTCTAAGAATCTCAGAAATGCGGTCCTTTTCCGCATGCGCCAGTGGTTTACTTCCTGTGATAAAGAAAACCTTCAGCCTATGCAGGAAGAAGTCCGGAAAGAAGTCGTGCTGACCTGTGATAAGACTGGCAGAAGAATGCCTGGGAAAGTGCTCTCTTATTACTTCATGGATAAACTGATGCGGGCAACAGAGAACCCGGATTATTTCAGCGGGCTTCCGATGCAGAGCGCAGAAGTCATTGCCAAAGAGACCGTAACGGAATTCCGAAACTGGCTGAAGGCACTTTCCGCATATCGGAACGAACCCGGTTTATTTACCGGAAGACCAAAGATCCCCGGATATAGCAGAGGGGATCACAGGATCCTGACACTGACAAACCAGGATTGTGTCGTTTATGAGAGAGAAGACGGGAGCCAGTATCTGAAGCTTCCGTTAACGAAGGAAACACTGAATGTACGTATTCCAGAGGATGCGGTACTGAAGGAGGTGAAGCTGAAGCCGTATTATTCTGATTACGAGATCATTCTGGTATATGAGAAAGAAACAGCTTCGGGAAACCGGAAAGGACAGTTTATTGGAGGGATCGACCTTGGAGTAGAGAACATCATAGCTTTCGTAGGGAATGACGGTGAAGAACCGATCCTGTACAAGGGTGGTGCTTTGAAGTCCAGAAATCAGATCTGCAATAAACAGAAAGCGAAGTATACCGGGATCCTGATGAAGGGACATGACCCGAAGAGGATCAAAGTCCATACCAGAAGACTGGATCACATTGATCGGAAACGGTCTGCTTTTCTTCGTGATGAGATGCACAGGATCAGCGTGCATCTGATCCGGGAATGTGTCAGAAGAGGGATCGGAACACTGGTGATCGGAAAGAATGTACAGTGGAAGAGTGGATCTTCCATGGGCCGGAAAACAAACCAGTCATTTGTACAGATTCCGCACAGCACGCTGATCTGGATGATTCGTTATAAAGCAGAACGGGAAGGGATCGAAGTGGTCGAACAGGAAGAATCGTATACAAGTCAGGCAAGCTTTCTGGATCATGATGAAATACCTGTATATGGAACAAAAACGGAACGTTCATTCAGCGGAAGAAGGATCAAAAGAGGGCTGTATCGTTCAAAAGACGGAACAGTGTTTTCAGCGGATGTAAACGGCAGTGCGAACATTATCCGCAAGGCAGTACCGAATGCCTTCGAAGGGATCGAAGATTATGGGTTCCTTCATAAAGTTAAAACCGTACGGTTTCATGATCTGCATTCCTGCAGAGGATAACCGAACGGTTTCGGAGTAAAGGTAATCCAGCAATGGATAGAGGGCGTGTGTCCGCCCCTGAAGTGAAGTAAGCAATCCGTTCATGACGGATCGAAAGACGCAAGTTGCCGAAACACCCAGAAGCCATCATCCATAGGATATGAGCCACGGCTCATACCGCATGGGTGTGGTAGTTCACGCATATCAGTATTGGAAGGCGACAAGAAAGGCTTCTCCGAATACACAGGATGATCGTGACAGCTGGACATTCGCATTGATGATGATGCTGTCGCTGGTACTGGCATCCTATGCGGGTGTTAAACTGGCACACGAGGATTGGGAATCTAAGACAAAACAATGATTCATTACTGGGAAATAGTTGCTTAATACGGTCAAAAGACTCTGCATCAATCCGGATGCGTAGTCTCTTTGTTTGCAGGATGCGATGATTTCTCACGATTTGAGCATCGTGGGGTTTTCACACAGTTATTACTTCACCAGGAGAAAAGACCGCATGCGTCTGGCGGAAACCCGGCAGAGCATTCTCTGCATCACGGTTCCTTAATCAAACGCACACGGTCTTTTTTTTCTTTGTCTCAGTTTTTCGATTCTTCCGGCAGGGTAATGAAGAGACGGCCCTGACCGTAAACATCGCGGTATTCTTCTCCGATACGGCCGCCCAGATCTTTCTGGATGTAGTCGATCAGACACTCATTGTCGAGCTTGATATCTTCCATAATGACCATACTGTGGTCAAGCATGGTGAGGCCGCTTCCGCCTTCATAAAGCAGATAGGAAGAAGATGCGACGGTATATTTCTTTTCCGGATCCAGAGGCTGTCCATTGATCAGCACATTGCTTACCCGGCGTTTTCCTTCGATAGAACCAAAATGTCCGTTGGTATCGACGGTGCACGGAGAAGGAATCGTCGCATCGATCTCATAACTGAAACCGGACGGCATCAGGATCGCGCTCTCGGACGGCAGATCTCTGCAGCCCCACTCCAGCGCATCCAGCAGAACACTTCCCTTGATTTCCGATACCGAGATCGGATTCGAGAATGGCATGACGCGCATGATATCGCCATAGGTCACCTCTCCTGTCTCGATCGTGTCACGCAGGCTTCCTGCGTTGAGAAATGCGATATCCGCTCCGGTCTGAATCCGATAAGCATCGGTAATGAAGTCTCCCATATTGGTTTCCATTTTCCGGCTGATCCGCTCCGGATTACCGGCAGAGGTCTTCTTCACCGGATCAAAGATGGAAAGCTTTACTGCCGACTCTGCGATTTTAACGTTCATGATTTCTGCCATCGCGTCATATACATCCTGAACCGTTTTGGAGACACTGTTTTCAAACCCAAACAGTTCGGAAGGTATTACATCATTATTCCAGGAATAGATGCCGGCGGAAATGGTACCGTCTTTTTCTGCGATCCTTGTATAGCCGATCGCCTGCAGCTTCGTACCACAGGCAGAACGAATGACCGGATCTCCGTTCTTGTTATTCATGGTCACCTGATCAACATCATGGGAATGACCATCCAGCACTACATCCACCCCTTCGGTATTCTCAATCAGACTCTGGAAATTGTACGGGGCATCATCCTCGACATTGCCCATATGACACATGAGCACAACATAATCCGCTCCTTTTTCCCTTACTTCATCAATATACTTCTGTACCTGGGCAAACAGCTCAGAACCGTCTTCACTGCTGGTAAACCCAAAAATGTAGTTTCCGTTTTCATCCTTAAAGTGGGCGGGATTGGAACTCGCCATGGTCAACGGAGTAGTAACTCCGATAAAGGCGATCTTCTTTCCATCCGCTTCCCTGATCACATACGGTTCCAGGAACAGCTTATCTTTTTTGGTAATGTTGCAGCTGATGTACGGGAACTGTGCAAGCTCCATGACTTTTTCAAACTCTTCCATACCATAATCAAACTCATGGTTGCCCGGAATCGCCACATCATAGTGCAGTGCGTTCATTACCTTTGTGACCGCCTGTCCTTTGGTAAGGATCCCGATTGCGTCCCCCTGAATGGCATCTCCGTCATCGACGAGCAATACGGTATTCCCCGCCTTTTCCAGTGTATCCCGTACCTGTGCAAGGCCGGTTGCGCCAAATCCCTGCTTCAGTCCGCAGTGCATATCACTGGTATAAAGGATGATGATATCACCCGACGATATTCCTGCAGGTTCTGCCGTTGCTTCGGCGGTTTTTTCCGGTACCGCAGTTTCGCCTGGAACCGCGGTTTCCTGTGGTACGGCCGTGTTCTGTGCGCAGCCGGTCAAAAGCGAAGAAAGACATAACGCCGACAGCAGTTTCTTCAATCCTTGTTTTGTCACAATCATTAAGCTAAATCTCCTGTATGAATCTCTTTTTGGTTCACGATCCCGGACCTGTTCCATCCTGTCGATGATTATCTTCCACGGAACGATTCGGGTGTTAACAGTATACCGCTGATTTCTGTGCCCGTCCGTCCAAAACCGGAAAAAAATGCATAACAAAAAGATTATTTATGTATATCTTATTTTTCTGTTCTTTATGATTTTCCTGATTCAGCGAATCATAAATCGGTACGCTCAAAAAGAACCGTACTGTTCTCTTCTACTTCTTTGATCAGCCGCTTCTTTGCGCTATTGACCGGCATATCCATTACACACATGCCGGCAGCCCTTCCAAGCGCAACAGATCCGAGTACGGGAATGATCGTGCTGGAAAATACATTGCTGTATTTTTCGAGATACATGCTCAGAATAATGAACACAGAAGCGAATATTAACATGGCTATCAGAATATGTCTGGATATCTTCTCTTCCCGGCTGAGTAATGTCCTTTCATCCCGGGCCCAGTTTCTGACT